>JAEZHS010000370.1 GCA_023436825.1 Pseudomonadota bacterium
GGAGGGAAGTGCGCAGGTCGACGTCGACGGCGACCGCGCGGCCGTTGATCCGGAAATCCATGGAAACGCTCCTGTTGGAGGCGAACGACCGACCTTGTGGGACGTTCCCCGAGAACTCCGCAGCGGCCGCGAGGGCCGGCCGACGGCCCGCACGGTGTCTCGATCAAGCGTTCCGGCACTCCGGCCAATGACACTCCTGCGTCGCCGCCGCTAATGGTGCGCCGCGGTCGCTTTGGACCGAGTGGAGGTTAGTATGAGAACGACGGTCCTGTTGGCGACTCTTGCGCTGTTCGCCGTACCCGCCATCGCTGCCGACGATCATCACGGGGTCGTGCAGCCCGACGGCCTGAAGTGGGCTCAGCCGGCCGCCTACGCGCCGGGCGCACAGCTCGCCGTGGTCAAGGGCGATCCGACCAAGGAGGGTCAGTACGTCGTTCGCCTGAAAGTGCCGGCCGGTTACCAGATCGCGGCTCACACGCACCCCAACGATGAGAACGTCACCGTCCTGTCCGGAAGCTTCAACATCGGCACCGGCGACAAGCTCGACAAGACGAAGGGCGAGTCCGTGAAGGCCGGCGGCTATTCCTTCGTGGCGAAGGGCATGACCCACTATGCGTGGTTCACCGAGGAGACCGTCCTGCAGTTGCACGGCACCGGGCCGCAAGGAATCACCTACGTCAATCCGGCGGACGATCCGCGGAAGAAGTAGTTCCAGGCAAACGGAGGAGTCATGAGGCCTACCCCCTATGACCCCTCCGGCCCTCCTCCCCACCGTATGAACGATGGGGAGGAGCCCCCACGCTACCGAAACGCCGGGATGATGTGCTTGGCGAAGGTCTCCATCTGGCGCATTTCCTCGTCCAGCGACATGAAGCCCTGATCGAAGAACCAACCGAACCATTCGAGCTCGCCCTCGTTGCCGATGCGGTGCAGCGTCTCGATCTCGCGCTTCACCTGGTCGGGCGTGCCGGCCAACGCATACTTGACCTTGCGCATGCGCTCCAAGGTCCACTCCGACGGCGGCAGCGGCGTGTAGGGATCGAGCGGGTACTTGGCCGCATCCTCCTGGGTACGGAACGCTTCCCAGAAGCCGAAGCCGCCGAAATAGTGGTTGAAGCCGGCGTAGTTGGAGCTTCGCAGCAGCTCGACGGCCTCGGCTTCCGTGCGGCCGAAATGGACAGCGCGGAAGGCGCCGACGCTCTCGCCGAGGCCGAGCTTGCGGCCGTTCTGGCCGGCGACGTCGCGATAGGTCCGGCACAGGCGCTCGAAGTCCGGCGGATTGGAGACCAGGATCCACGGCACGATGTTGGACTGTGCCGTGTAACGGATGGTCGATTCGCTCACCGAGAAGGGTTGGAACAGCGGCGGGTGCGGCTGCTGGTAGGGCTTCGGCACGACGCAGATCTTGCGGATCACGCCCTTGTCGTCGACCTCGCCCGGCGCGCCGTAGGTGCGTGTCCACTCGTGGACGGGCCAGCGGGTGATGCCTTCCTTGTAGGGATACGGCACCTTGTAGTATTCGCCGTCGTAGTCGAAGGCCTCCTCGGTCCAGGCCTTCTTGATGACCTTGAGCGTCTCCTCGTAGACCTTGCGGTTGTGGTTGTCGATCGACGAGCCGTCCATCGGCGCGCCGGTCACATGGTACTGCTGGCCGAGCACGTTGACCCAGCGATCCTGATAGCCGCGCGCGAAGCCGGCGTAGATGCGGCCCTTGGTGAGATGGTCGAGCACGGCGAGCTCTTCGGCGGCGCGCATGGGATCCCACGACGGCAGCACCAGGCCGAGCGGCGAGAATTTGATGCGCTTGGTGCGCGCGGCGAGATCGGCGTAGAGCAGGAGCGGGGCCACCGAGGTCTCGTAACCCTCGGAATGGAAGTGGTGCTCGGTAGTCGCCATCACGTCGAAGCCGACATCGTCGGCGAACTGGGCGAGCTTGCGCAGCTCGTCGAGCATCTGCTGGTAGCGTTCGTTGTTGCGTCCGATGGGGCGGAGCCGCTTGCGGTCTTCGAGCGTCCCGGGAACCGTGGGCAAAACGAAAAGCATGAACTTCATCGCTTCCTCCTCTTGATCCCATTGTTTTGTCGAGGCGCAGCTTCGAACGACTTTCACGCGGGCCGGCGCACGATTGGCGCGGCGGGCGAAGCTGTGGGTCAAGCGTGATCCCCGCGCGGGCGCGACGCAAGGGCGGCCGGCGCCGGCGCGCTCCTCGCCGGCGCATATGACATCGCGAAAAATTGCACGCGGGGCTGGGCCTGCGGCCCGTAGCTGCCGCCTCCGGTTCGGGGTATCGTTCGACATACCCGGGGGGCGGATCATGTACCGGTTTGTCGTGGCTTGCGCGGTTGCCTGCGTCACTCCCACTGGCGTCCTGCTCGCCCAGGCGGCGACGGACATCCAGGGGAACTGGGTGGCGAAGACGGACGAATGCGGTGACCTCAACCTCAGGATCACCGGTCAATCCCACTCCGGCGTCATCACCGGGACCATGGAATGTGTCAGGACCGGCCAGGCCTCGCGCTTCGGCCAGCAATTGATCGCCGGCAGGCAGCTGGCGGGCAAGTTCGACGGCACATATGTGAACATCGAAGGCCCGCAGTCGCTGACCAGCGTCAGGCTGGTGGACGGCAGCAAGCTGGTGGGGTTCGCCTACGGTGGCCCGGGCTTGGGGACGACGCCCATCGCCTTCCGGAAGCGATAGGAGCCTGCTTAGGGGAGCGGAAGCCGCTGGGATCGTGATCTAGAAGAACTTGTCCATCCCGAGTCCGCCATTGCCGCTGCTGTGGCCACCCTTCCTGTTGCCGGCGATGCTTCCCGGTGGTTGCCGGACCGCCTTGACCTTGTTCAGGTTGGTCATGATCTCGGCGTCCTTGGCGTAGTGCTTGGCGATCATGCGTTCGGCCGCGGCGTCGACCGCGGCGTTTCTCGCGGCAGCGTTGCCGGCGACGACGGCGCCGCGCGCGACGGCCGTGACGCCCGTCACCGCGAGGCCGACCTCGGCGACCTCGCCTGCCGTCTTCGCGACCTCGAGAATCCTGACCACTCGGCCGGCACCGCCCGCCGAATCGTCGACATATTGCGCCAGCAGATTCGCGTTGTTGCGGGTCGCGATGGCCGCGAGCACCAGGTATGGCGGCGATCTGAAGACGTTTCCGCCGTAGTTCGCCTTCCGCGCTTCCGAGAGCAACTGGCTCGGATAATCCCAGATGGACCGGCTCGGCAGGTCGGCTCCGCCGACGAAATCGGAGATGCGAGGCACGATCGGAGCATTGTCCTTTCGCCTGATCAGTCTCACGTGCTCGGCGATCCCGTAGTCGATTTCCACGCTCAGCACCGCAAACTGGCGGTCGAGGGACCTCTGGGTCGGGCCGCGGTGGACGGAATTGTAGTAGCCCGAGCTCAAGTGCATCTGGCCCAGCAGCTCCTCCCGGTCGAGCTCTCCGTCCTTGGTCGGGAACCCTGGGCCGTCGTAGCCCAGGGCGAGCCAGGCGCGGAAAGTTCTCGGGTCCGTGATCCAGCGCTCGTCTTCCGGGTCCCGGACGAGATATTTGTCGAAGCGCAGCCAGATGCCCTTGGTCTCGAGCGTGTTGCGCACCCTTTCTAGATACTCCGCTTCGTCCGGGTTGTCCGTGACCGGCCTCAAAGCGTCCGCCGTCAGAAGCCGCCTGTAGTCCAGGCGGATATAGTGGTCGTTTTTCTCGGCCCAGATTCGGGTCGCCAAAAGGCGGTGGGAACGCTTCACCATCTTCTCGTCGCGCATGACGAAGCTTCCATAGTCTCCGAGCAGGGACTTCTTGTAGAGGTCGTTCGCCTCCTTCACGATCTCGGGGTTGACGACTTCGGCGTCGAGCACTCTCTGGATCTGGGCGAGCTGCGACGGTGTGATGACACTCAGGACGTAGGGCAGGTGCGTCTGCAGCAATGTCCTGGCGTCCGCCGCCTTCAGCGCAATCGCACGTTTCCGATCAACTGCCATGGGAACCTCCGCTGCATCAATTCCCGAGGCGATACGATCGGTCGGTGTGACGAACGTAGTCGAAGCTCTATCCGGCAGATGTGTCGAATTTCACAGACAGATATAGTTGCGTCGCGCTTTCGCATCGCAGCGAAGCGTGCACTGTGCTTCAGATATGCACACACGGCAGTCGAGAACGCGGTGCTCATCGCGTATCCTTTTGTCGGTACTTCCCACGTACCGTGACGACGAAGGCCCGGCGCCCACACCCTAAACCCACTCCCGCCGGGCCTTCACTTCGTCCCTGCCGAATGGCGGACGCACCGAAGGGGGATCAGTTCTTGCGGCGGATCAACGTTTTGACGTGCCGCCAGAATGGCGACAGCACGCGGCTGGTGAGCGGGATGGCGATCAGCCCGACGATGATGCCGGCCACGCCGGCGCCGGCGGCTCCCACCAGCCAGGCCAGGAACGCGCCGGCAAACGGCGCGGCGCGCGCGACGGCGGCGCCCCCGTCATTCAGCGCATGGCTCGGCCAGCCCAGGCCGTACTCCTCGAGGCCGTGAAGGATGATGCCGCCGCCGACCCAGATCATCGCCGCAGTGCCGATGGCGCCGAGGGCCCTCAACGCGTGCGGCATGCCCCGGACGAGGCCACGGCCGCCAACCCGCAGTGGCGCGGCGAGAGGCGAGGCCGGCGACAGACGCGCCAGCGCCAGGCCGACGTCGTCCGCCTTGACGATCAGAGCGACGACGCCATAGACCGCCGCCGTTATGCCGACGGCGACCACGGCGAGGATCAGCCCGCGTTGCACGATGCTGTCGGCGGGGATGGCGGCCAGCGTGATGGCCATGATCTCGGCCGACAGGATGAAGTCGGTCTTGATGGCGCTGGCGACCTTCTGGTCCTCGAAGGTCTCGGCGTCGATGGCCACCGTCTCGAGCCTGGCTTCGTGGGCGTGCGCGCCGTGTGGAAAGAGGGCCTCGTAGACCTTCTCCACGCCTTCGTAGCAGAGGTAGGCCCCACCCAGCATCAGGAGCGGCGTGATCGCCTGGGGCAGCACGAGGCTGAGGATGAGGGCCGCCGGCAGGAGGAACAGAAGCTTGTTCTTGAGCGAGCCCAGCGCGATGCGGCCGACGACCGGCAGCTCGCGCGCCGGGCTGAAGTCGGTGAGGTAGAGCGGCGTGACGGCGGTGTCGTCGATGACGACGCCGGCGGCCTTGCTGCCGGCCTTGGCCGCCTGGCCCGCGACATCGTCGATCGAGGCGGCCGCGGCCTTCGCCAGGGTCGCGATATCGTCGAAGAGGGCCATCAAACCAACGCTCATGGAACCACCTATTCATGTTCCTCTGCCCCTAGCGGGGGAGAGGGGCTTGAAGAGAATGTAGGGTCGCGCGGCCAGCAAGGCACTGCCAGGTTGTGTCTACAACTGCGTGAACGCCAGGAGAGAGCCTGATGAAGCCTCGCATATCCGTCCTGACGCTCGGCGTGGCCGACCTGGAGCAGGCCCACGCGTTCCATCGCGATGGCTTGGGCCTGCCGACCGCAGGCATCGTCGGCCGCGAGTTCGAGGCTCGCCGCGGTCGAGTGAGTCATCTTCCGGACCGCGAGCCTCCGGCTCGCTCAGTCGCGCATGTGAGTGCGCACCCATGAGCGCGCAGGACGTGCGCGGTCCGGAAGAGCATGACGCCCCAGGCTACTTCCCGACGTCCGGATCGATTTTCCGGGCTGCGGCGATATCGGCGTCGGCGCCTGGCTTGTCACCCATTCGCTCCTTGGCGACGCCCCGGCCGTACAGGGCGGCAGCGAAGTTCGGCTCGAGCTTGAGCGCCTGATCGTAATCCTGAACGGCGAGGTCCCACTCGTTCCTGTTGGCGTAGGCCACGCCGCGATTGTAGAGGGTCGTGGCATCGTTCGGGTCGACCTGCAACGCTCGATCGTAGTCCTGAATGGCACTGTCGATCTCGCGCTTGCGCAGATGGATGCCGCCGCGGAAGGCGAAGGCAACCCCGTCCTTCGGGTCGAGCTCGACCGCCCGGTCGAAATCTGCGATGGCGTCGTCGAGCCGGCCCAGCCTCTGGTAGGCGAGGCCGCGGTTACGGTAGGCGGAGCCGTCGTTCGGATTGAACCCGATCGCCCGATCGAAGTCCTGGGCGGCGGAGTCCCATTGCTCCTTCCTGCTGCGGGCTATGCCGCGATTGTAGAACGCCGTCACGTCCTTGGGATTGAGCTCTATCGCCCGGCTGTACTCCTGAATCGCCTGGTCCCAGTCTCCCCTCGTGCCGTAGGCGGCGCCTCGATAGACGAAGGCAACCGCCAGACGGGGATCGAGCTCGATCGCCCGATCGAGGTCCTGGAGGGCGCGGTCGAGCTCGCCTTTGCGTTGATAGGCGGCGCCGCGGTAGGCGAAGGCGGAGGCATCGTTCGGCAGGAGCCTGATCACCCGATCGAAGTCCTGGATGGCGGGGTCCCATTGCCTCTCGCTGCTGTAGGCCACGCCCCGATTGTGGAGGGTCGTGGCATCGTTTGCGTCGATCGCGATGGCTCGAGTGAAGTCCTCGATGGCGCGGTCGAGTTCGCCCTTGCGCTGCCAGGCCGAGCCGCGAAGAGCGAGAGCCGAGGCATCGTTGGGGTCGAGCATGATCGCCTGGTCGAAATCCTGTACGGCCCGATCGAGCTCATCCTGCTTCAGGAACGCGAAGCCTCGGCCATAGAAGGCCGCGGCGAGTCGGGGGTCGAGCTTGATCGCTTCGTCGTAGTCCTCGACGGCGCGACGCCATTCTCCGTTGGTGCCATAGGCCACGCCGCGCCTGTAGAAGGTCGTGGCGCTGCGCGGGTCGAGCCGCAGCGCCTGATCGTAATCGGCGATGGCGCGGTCGATCGCACCGGTGCGCATGTAGGCGCCGCCGCGCGAGGCGTAGGCGGCCGCATCCTTCGGATCGAGCTTCGTCGCCCGGTCGAAATCCTCGATGGCCCGGTCGAACTGCTGCTTCTCTAGACGAGCGTCGCCGCGATTGCGGAAGGCGGCTGCGTCGTTGGGGTTATGCGTGATCGCCTGGTCGTAGTTCTGGATGGCGCGATCCCAGTCCCTTCTGGCGCCGTAGGCGATACCGCGATTGTAGTAGGCGACGGCGCTGGCTGGATCGAGCTTGAGCGCCTGATCGTAGTCCTGAAGGGCATGGTCGAGCTCGCCCTTTCGCTGATAGGCGGTCGCGCGAATGACGAAGACCGTGGCAAGATCGCGCCCGGCGTAGGCGCCCGCCTGAATCAGCGCCGTGCAGCCGCCGATCACGGCGTCGAGCGACGGACTGCCCTTGCCGTTGCAGGCGTCGACCTGTTGCTGGGTCTGTGCGTGCAGCGAGCCGCACCAAAGCGCGGCCGCGATCATTGCCGCCCCGGCTGCGGCCGCGCGTATCGTCAATCGCATAGCCATACGCTCCGGTGCCCACCAAATGCGTCGCGATCAAGGCGGTCCGGGAGAGACTCACCCCGCGAGCTGGCGGGCGATGAATTCCTTCGCGACCTCGCGCGCCTTGTCCGTCTGCGGCCCCGGCTCGGCGACCCATTCATGGACGGCGTTCTCGAACAGCCGGTAGTCGCAGCTGCCGCCGGCCGCCCGGTAGGTCTCGGCGAATTTCTGCTGCATCTCCGGCAGCACGTTGTCGTCGAGCGCGCCCTGCATGATGAGGAGCGGCGGCAGGCTGACCTTCTCCTTGCGCTCCAGGATCTCCTGCGGATTGCTTTCGTGGATGGTGTCCCACGGCGCGAAGAACGCCTTGTTGTTCTTGATCATGCCCTCGTTCTTGCGCCGCTCGGCGTTCTGGTAGCGGGCGAAGGTATTGCTGACCGGCGAGCGCATCGCCACCCATGCGACGCCGGCGTCGGCTTGCGGCCCGGCGGTCAGGGGGAGCGCGCCGTAGCGCTGATCGTGCGGCCTGAGCGCCAGGAGCTCGGCGACATGGCCGCCGCTCGATGAGCCGTAGACGCCGATCTTCGTGCCGTCGCCATTCCATTTGCCGGCATTCGTCTTGAGCCAGCGCACCGACCAGTTCGCGTCCTGCACGCAGGCGGGATAGGGCGCCTCGGGCGCGATGGTGAGGTCGACGGCCACCACCAGCAGGCCGCTCGCCGCCAGCGCGCGGTCCATCGGCTCCTCGGCGAAGCGGTCCTTGCGGTTCCAGGCACCGCCGTGCAGGTCGAGCACGGTGGGGAAGGGGCCGGGACCTTTCGGCTGGTAGATCCGCGCCATCAGCATGCGGCCGGCACTGTTGCGGTGAAGCTCGACTTCGCTGACGACGAGATCGAACCGGGCGTTCGGATCGTAGGCCGCATAGCCGGTGGCGGGGACGCCGAGTGTGGCGGCGACGGCCGTCGCCTTGAGAACGTCACGCCGATCCAAGGTCTTCCCGGCCATGGTGGGTTCCTCCAGCTATTTCTTCTGCAGCACGTCGAGCACCACCAGGCTCATGGCCTGAACGCCGGTGCGGATGGTCGGCTCGGGCACCGGCGCGAACTCGGGCGAATGGTTGCCCGGCACGGGAGCGCCGCTCGCGCGGGCCTGGGCGAGCACCTTGGGATCGAGGCCACCGATGCCGAAATAGAAGGACGGCACGCCCGCGATGACGAACTCCGAATAGTCCTCGCTGGCCGAGCCGGGTTCCGGCAGCTGGCGCGCCTTGTCGCCGAACGCCGCCTTCAGCACGCCGCCGCTGCGCGCCGTGAGCGCATCGTCGTTGACCACCGCCTTGGCGTTGGCCGTTACCTTGATCTCGGGCTCGGGCGCCGCCGACATCATCGCCACCGCCCTGGCGGTGCGTTGGACGCCGTCGATCATCTTGCTACGGGTCTGCTCGTCATAGGAGCGGATGGTGCCGCGCAGGGTCGCGGAATCGGGGATGACGTTGCCGGCGTTGCCCGCGTTCACCGAGCCCACGGTGACGACTCCGAAACGCGCCGAATCCTTCTCGCGGCTGATCACGCTCTGCACGTCGACGATGAAGCGGCCGGCCATCATCACCGGATCGATGGTGGTGTGTGGCCGCGAGCCGTGGCCGCCCTTGCCGTTGAAGGTGATCGAGAAACTATCGGAGGTCGAGTTGATGACGCCGGCCTTGTAGGTGACGTAGCCGTAGGGGCCCGGTCCGACATGCAGCGCGAAGCCGTAGTCGGGCTTGGGAAAGCGCTTGAACAGGCCGTCCGCCACCATGGACTTGGCGCCGCCGCCGCCTTCCTCGGCCGGCTGGCCGACGAACATCAGCGTGCCGCTCCACTGGTCCTTGAGATCGAGCAGGACCTGGGCGACGGCAACCCAGGCCGCCATGTGGATGTCGTGGCCGCAGGCGTGCATGACCGGCGTCTCCGCGCCGCGCAGCATCTGCTTCATCTTGCTGGCATAGGGCAGGCCGGTGTTCTCGGCGAGCGGCAGGGCGTCGAGCTCGGTGCGCACCATGACGGTGGGACCGGGGCCGTTGCGATAAAGCCCGACGATGCCGGTCCTTCCCACGCCCTCGGTGACCTCGAAGCCCAGCGCCTTGAGCTCGGCCGCGAGCTTGGCCGCCGTACGAGTCTCCTGGAAGCCGAGCTCGGGGTGGGCGTGGATGTCCTTGTAGAGCGCCTCGATGCGGCTGTACTGCGCGTCGAGGCTGCGGTCGATGGCGGCCTTGCTGGAGCCGAGGTCGGCGGCATGGACGGGAAGGCCGATCGCCAGCCATGCGGCGGCGACGACAAGAGAGCGCTTCATCGATGTCATGCGTTCACCCGCTTGAGATTTTCGCCGAACCAGCGCGCGATGCCGGTCATGCGCGCATCCTCGTGCTGCTGGCCCATGAGCTGCACGCCGACGGGCAGGCCGCCGACGCTCATCAGCGGCACCGTCACGACCGGCGCGAACAGCATCGAGGAGGGCGCGTTGAACACGAAGTCGCCGGTCGGCCGCGGCGCCAGCGGCTGGCCGGGCACGTCACCCGACCAGATCGGTGCGGGGCCAGGGCAGGAGAGGGTGATCGCGGCGTCGGCGAGCTGGGCCGTCGCCATGTGCGTGAGCTGAGCGTGCTGGCGGGCCAGGAGGTTGGTGCGGTAGTCGTCCGGGGTCATCGCCTCGGCCCTTAGAATCGTCGCCTTTGCGCGCTCGCTCAGTCCATCGGGCGCCGCGTCGAGCATGCCGCGCTGATACCAGCGGTTCTCCCAGCTCGTGATGCCGTTGCAGATCGCGCGGGCGTTGGCGAGCGCCTTCTCGAGGTTCTCGACGAAGGGATGGTCGGCGCGGCGAACCAGGGTGACGCCGGCCGACGCCAGCTGGCCGAGCAGCTTGGCGAAGGCGTCCTTGGTCGCCTGGTCGACGTCGGGCCAGCCTTCGGTCTCGAGCACGATCAGGCGGTTGGGCTTGATCGCCGCGGGCAGCGTGTCGGGGCCGATCAGGCCGAGCGCGCCGCGATCGCCGCCGCAGCGCTTGGCCTGCTCGATGGCCGTCTGCCACATGTCCTCGAGGCAGCCGGCATGCGGGCCGTGCGTGCTCTGGCTGGTGGCCAGACGCTCGCCGCGGTTGATGCCGCCCTGCGTCGGCTTCAGCGCGAAGTTCCCGCAATAGGCGGCCGGACGGATGATCGAGCCGCCGACCTGCGTGCCGATCGCCACCGGCACCATGTTGGCGCCCACCGCTGCGGCCGAACCCGAGGACGAGCCGCCGGGCGTACGCGCGGGATCGAATGGATTGGTGGTCGGGCCGGGATGGGAGCCGCCCAGTTCCGCCGTCACCGTCTTGGCGAGGATCACCGCGCCCGCCTGGCGCAGCGCCCACACGCCGGCATTGTCGCGCTTGGGGAAGTTCCCCTTCATCGCCGCACAGCCCATCTCGGTGGGCATGTCCTTGGTCTCGAGCAGGTCCTTGATGGCGACGGGCATGCCATCGATCGGCGACAGCGGCTTGCCGGCCTTCCAGCGCTGGGTGCTGGCGTCGGCCGCGGCGCGCGCGCCGGTCTCGTTGAGGGCGGTGAGGGCTTTCACCACGGGCTCGCGCGCCGCGATGGTTTCGAGACAGCGCTCGAGGTAGGCGCGCGGGCTGTCGTTGCCGTCGGTGAAACGGCGGGCCGCGTCGTGGAAGGTGAGGGGGTTGTAGTCGGCGTATGTGGTCATGGGCGGGAGACTAGCTCATTGCTGGGCGCGCGCCCCCAGCAAAAAAGGCGCCCCAGAGGGGCGCCCTTTCGCTTCGATTTGCGAGCTAGCGGCTTTGCGCCGGTGTCGTCGGCCGCGCCGGCGGCGCGGCGGCAGTTTCCGGCGGCGCGGGCTTGCGGCGGTCGGTCTTGGTGTAGTCCGGCAACGCCATCAGGGCGTCCTTGGTGAGCGACGTGGTCAGCACCATCGAGTTGTCTTCCTGGCCGATGGTGATGTCGCTCCACTTAACCCCGACATCCTTCGAGCCGACGCCGAGGAAGCCGCCGACCGAAATCACGACGTCGGTCACCTTGGCGTCCTTGTCGAGATAGATCTCGTTGATCTTGCCGATCGACTCCTTGTTCGCGTTGCGCACCTTGGTGCCGATCAGCGAGCTTGCCGCCATGTCACCCTTGGCGTTGAAGTCGCCGGTCGACACCGTGCGATCAGCCGGGGCGGCGGCCGGCGCCGGCGAAGACGGTTGCGTCGGCGTGGTCTGGGTCTGGGCGTACGCACTGATCGCGCCGCAAGTGAGAAAAGCTGCGAGAATGACGGATTTCAGCATGTCTCATCTCCGTGGTAGAGGCAGACTAAATTTCAACGCGCCTTCGCGAGAAGGAGTTGCCGCAGAAATGAGCGAAAATATCGAGACCGCCCAAGTACTTGTCCGGCCGCCGATTGCCTGGGTTGTTGCCGTCGTCACCGGATTTGCCCTCGACTGGCTGGAACCCCTGCCGTTCGTGCCGGAAGACTGGCCCGGCGGACTGATCGGGGCGGTCGTGTTTGTCCTGGCCCTTGCTCTCGCCATCTGGGCCATGGACGTCCAGACCAGGGCCGGCACGAACGTGCCTACCAACCGGCCGACCACCGCCATCGTCGACGGCGGGCCGTACCGCTTCACGCGCAATCCGATCTACATGGGCATGTTCGGTGGCCTGATCGGGCTCGCCATCGCCTTCGATACGCTGTGGCTGCTGGCCGTGCTGGTGCCCTTCGCGCTGGTCATCCGCTACGGCGTCGTGGCCCGCGAGGAAGCCTATCTCGAGCGCAAGTTCGGCGATGACTATCGCGGCTATCGGCGGCGCGTCCGGCGCTGGCTGTAGCTCCAGCGCAGGAGATATGCGGGGGCCGCACTGGACGGCGAAGGCCGGCGAACCCTAGAGTTGCGCCCGTGTAACCGGGGTAACGGCATGACCAGTTTTCCGGGAGGCACCTTTACGAGCAGACCATAGTCGCCCTGACCGACCGCGCGCGCCTGAATGAAGCGCACGCCGATCGGTTCTTCACGTTGTCCAACAAGACGGAGGAAACCGATGGGTATCTGGCTCAGTGAACGCGAACAGCGCCTGGTGGCAGGCGCCGAGGAAGCCTCGGCGGCGACGCCGATTCCGACCCAGATCGTCTCCAACGGCGAGTATCTGCCGCCGAGGCAGAGCGCCACCCAGAAGAAGGTAGAGCGCAGGATCGTCGAGCTCGCCGACGCCAATGCCGGCCGGCTCGGCTTGAGCCGCCGGCAGTTCATGCGCACCAGTTGCGGCATGGCGGCGGCCTTCGTCGCCATGAACGAGATCTACGGCGGCAACGTCTTCCAGGTGACGCCGGCCGAGGCGCACGAGCCCGAGCTGGCGCAGGCGCGTGCGCAGGGACTGGAGGGCCAATTCATCTTCGACGTGCAGACCCATTTCGTGCGCGACGACTTCGACCACAAGGCGCTTCTGGACCTGGCCGAGTTCGCGAGCAAGAACTGGAACCCGAAGCTGAAGACCGAGGGTGTCTCGTCGCTCGCCCGTTACAAGTTCCAGAACTACGTGAAGGAGATCTTTTACGACAGCGACACCAGCCTCGCCCTGCTGAGCGGCGCGCCGTTCGACGATCCGACCTGGTGGTTCCTGTCGAACGAGCAGATGGCGCAGGCGCGGGCGCTGATCAACGGCTTCGCGGGCTCGCGCCGGCTTCTGTCGCACGCCCTGATCACACCCGGCCAGGCGGGCTGGATGGACGAGGTCGACAAGGCGATCACGGTGCACAAGCCCGAGTCGTGGAAGGGCTACACGATCGGCGACCCGCTCAACCCGTCGAAGTTCCCGTGGCGGCTCGACGACGAGAAGCTGGTCTATCCGTTCTACGAGAAGGCGGTGAAGGCCGGCATCACCACGATCTGCATCCACAAGGGCCTGCTGCCGCCCGACTACGAGAAGTCGTATGCCGGTGTGTGGGAGTACGCGACGGCCCAGGACATCGGCAAGGCGGCCAAGGATTGGCCGCAGATGAAGTTCGTGATGTACCACGCCTGCCTGCGCCCGGCCTTCGAGCTGCCGGACCAGGCGTGGACGGAGTTCGAGCAGACCGGCCGCATGCGCTGGGTGAGCGACCTCGCCGACATCCCGCAGAAGTTCGGCGTCAACAACGTCTATGCCGAGCTCGGAACGGCCTTCGCCAACTCGGCGGTGTCGCATCCCAAGTTCTGCGCCGCCATGGTCGGCACCCTGGTCAAGGGCATGGGCGCCGATCACGTCCTGTGGGGCACCGATTCGGTGTGGTACGGCTCGCCGCAATGGCAGATCGAGGCGATGCGCCGCCTCGAGATCCCCGAGGACATGCGCAAGAAGTACGGCTTCGCGGCCCTGGGCGATGCCAACAGCATGACCAAGCAGATGATCTTCGCCAACAACGCGCTGGCGATGTACGGCATCAAGCTGAAGGCCGCGGCCAACACGCAGATGCCGGCCTACTCCGAGGACCGCTTCGCCGCGCTCAAGAAGGAGCACGCGCTGGCGTCATCTGAGCGCTCCAACCTGCGCTACGGCTTCGTGCGGACGGATTGATCGACATATTCGGACCGCGGGTGTTTCGCCCGCTCATGTGAATGCGCTCAGGCGGGCGAGACGCCCGCGGTCCGAATCATGATTACGTCAGCTTGCGCCGCCGCTCGAGCTCGGC
>JAEZHS010000376.1 GCA_023436825.1 Pseudomonadota bacterium
TGACGACGGGCGAGCCGATCCAGGCGCGCACGACGGCGTAGTCCGCGCCGCTCATCATGATCAGCGAGATGGCGAACCACACGACCAGCGGGATCAGCGCCACCGCGGTGATGCGCTGCGCCCAGAAATGATGCACGCCCTCCTTGGCCGAGCCCAGACCTCGGGCCCGGGAGAGATGAGTGCGAAGATCGCTGTCCATCAGCCCCTCCTCACGCCAGCCTGAGGCCGACGATCCACGAGACGATCGTGGCGATCAGCGACACGGCGACGACGATCCAGCCGCTGCGATAGGCATCCTTGAGCTCGAAGCCGTAGCCCATGTCCCAGAACAGATGCCGGATGCCGTTGCAGAGATGGTAGAAGGCGCAGAACAGCCAGCCACCCAAAAAGATCCGACCGAGGATCGAGACGTTGAAGCTCTGGAACATGGCGTACGTCTGGGCGCTCGCCGAGGCGAACACCACCCAAACCACCAGATAGAGAGCACCGACCGACAGTGCCATGCCCGTGGCGCGATGCAGGATCGACATGGTCATGGTGAGCTGCCACCGATAGACCTGAAGATGCGGAGAAAGCGGCCGATGTACCGGCCGATTGGCAACGCTCATCGCGTGAGAACCCCTATTGCCGACATCGGCTGAGCTTTTTTAGCGCCCGGCCGCTTCAAGTCAACGAAAGTCACCGCAGAGTGCGTCTTAAGCCTCGGATTTCTCAGCGAAATTAGGCACGCTCACCTCACGCCCGCGGTCCGAATATGGACGCGAGGCCGTCGCTATCGCCGTGGCATGAGCAGCCAATAGTCGAGATCCAGCGTGACGGCGGGGTGATACTTGCCGTCGGCCTGCTTGCCCGGAAAGGAATCGCAGGGACAATCCTTGGCCGCAATGAGACGCATTCGCAGCGCGCCCAGATCGGTGCGGCCGGGCAGCTCGGCCTTCTCCAGCACCTCCGACCAGGCATAGGTCGTGTCGCCGCCGAAGGTCGGCCCGACATGGCTGCCGGCATTGATCGCGGCCAGGCGGAAGCCGTTGGCGAGACCGTTGAAGGAGAGCGCCCGCGCCAGCGAGATGACGTGACCGCCATAGGCGAGCCGGCGGCCGAAGCGCGTGCTCTTGCCGGCGAAGGCGTCGAAATGCACGCGCGCTGTATTCTGATAAAGCCGCGTCGAGAACATGTGATCGGAGTCTTCGAGCGTGATGCCGCTCACATGGTCGATGCGCTCACCGGGCACGTAGTCTTCCCAACGATGCGCGGAGCCTGCCGCGACGTCGTCGTAGCCGCCGAGCTTCAGCCCTGCCGGCACGATCAGGTCGGCCGGCGCGACCGACGCTGCGGTCTTCGGCACGACCGGCGCGCCGACGGGCGCCTGCGGGTCGCGCTTGTGCACCATCACCCAGCGCACGTAGTCCAGCACCATCTCGCCCTTCTGGTTGGTGCCGGTCGAGCGCACCCAGACGACGCCGCTCGCCCTGTTGGAATTTTCGCGCAACCCGAGCACGGTCGAGCGCGCCGACAGCGTGTCGCCCGGATAGACCGGCACGCCCCAGCGGAACTCGGCATAGCCGAGATTGGCCACGGCATTGAGCGAGATGTCGTTCACGGTCTTGCCGATCACGACATGGAACACCAGCAGGTCGTCGAGCGGCGCGCGCGGCAGGCCGATCGAGCGCGCGAACTCGTCCGACGAGTTGATGGCGAAGCGCGAGCCGTAGAGCCCGACATTCAGCGCGGCATCGGCCTCGGTGAGGGTGCGCGGCGTGGCGTGATGGAATTCCTGGCCGACGCGGAAGTCCTCGAAGAAGTTGCCCGAACCGGTCTTGCTCATGCGGCCTGCAGCTCCTTGATGGCGGCGGCGAGCGCCAATGCACGCTCGGCCTGTTCGACATGCAGGTTCTCGATCATGCGGCCATCGACCGTGACCACCCCCTTGCCTTGGGCCTGTGCCGCCTTGAAGGCGGCGACGATCTTGCCCGCCATCTCGAGCTCGGCGGCCGACGGCGCGAAGATCTCGTTGCAGGGCTCGAGTTGGCTGGGATGGATCAGCGTCTTGCCGTCGAAACCCATCTCCAGGCCCTGCTGGCAGACGGCGCGGAAGCCCTCGGCGTCGTGGATGTCGTTGTAGACGCCGTCGAGGATGGCGAGCCCATGCGCGCGGGCGGCCAGCATGCCGATGCCGAGCGCGGTGATCATTGGCAGACGCATCGGCGTGTGGCGCGCCCGCATGTCCTTCACCAGATCGTTGGTGCCCATGACGAACAGGCCAAGCCGCGGATGCGCACCGGCGATCTCCTCGGCGCGCAGGATGCCCTTGGGCGTTTCCATCATCGCCCACACCGCCATGGTGCCGGGCGCGCCGGCCGTATCGAGCAGCGACACGACGTGTGTCACTTGCGTCGCACTCTCGACCTTGGGCACCAGGACCGCATCGGCTCCGGACTGGGCGATCGCCTCGATATCGGCCTCACCCCACGGCGTGCCGAGACCGTTGCAGCGGATCACGATCTCGCGCTTGCCGTAGGCCTTGCTCTCGGCCGCCAGCACGACGTTGGTGCGCGCCGCTTCCTTGGCTTCAGGTGCCACGGCGTCCTCGAGGTCGAAGATCAGCGCGTCGGCCGGCAGGGTCCTGGCCTTCTCCAGCGCGCGCGTGTTGGCGCCCGGCATATAGAGGACGCTGCGGCGTGGGCGAACGGTCTTCGACATGACGGCTCCCTGAAAAACGCGCCGGACTATAATGGCGGGCCTCCTTGTGGCAAGGTGGCCCGCGGCATGCACTTCCTCTCGCTTCAGAGCCATGTTGCCTACGGCTACGTGGGCAATCGGGCTGCGACCTTTCCGTTGCAACGATTGGGCCACGAGGTCTGGGCGGTAAACACGGTCGAATTCTCGAACCATACCGGCTATGGGGCCTGGCGTGGCCGCACGGCGCCTGCAGACCAGGTCGCCGACATCGTGGCCGGCATAGAAGCCTTGGGCATGTTGTCCCGCTGCGATGCGCTGCTCACCGGCTACGTCGGCGATGCCGCCCTGGGCGACGTGGTGCTCGACACCGCGCGCAAGGTGCGAGCGGCCAACAGCCGCGCGGTGTGGTGCTGCGATCCGGTGCTGGGCGACGTCGACACCGGCATCTACGTGAAGCCCGGCATCGACACCTTCTTCCGCGAGCGCGCCATCCCCCTGGCCGACCTGGTGACGCCCAACCACTTCGAGCTGGAGCACCTGACCGGCTCGAAGGTCGAGACCATGCGCGATGCGCTCGCTGCCGCGCGCAGCCTGCTGAAGGGACCCAAGCTCGCGCTGGTCACCAGCCTGCGCCGCGCCGATGCTCCGGCCGACCAGGTCGAGATGATCGCGGTGAATCATGATGCGGCGTGGCGCATCGCGACGCCCCTGATCGGTTTCGAGATCGCGCCCAACGGAACGGGCGACGCCGTGGCGGCGTTGTTCTCGGCGCATTGGATCGAAAGCGGCGACGCACCGGAGGCCCTGGGCAAGGCCGCCTCGTCGATCTACGCGGTGCTCGAGACCACCCGGGCGATGGGCGAACGCGAACTCCAACTCGTCGCCGCACAGGACCGAATGGTCTCGCCGTCCCGCCGCTTCACCGCCGAAAAGCTTTGACCGGTCGATGAACGTTCCGGGCTTTCAATTCAACCCGATCGCACTTGCCATCGAGGGCGCGGCCATCGGCTTCCTGATCGCGGTGCCGGTCGGGCCGGCGGCGGTGCTGTGCATCCGCCGCTCGATCACGGGCGGCGCGGTGGCGGGCTACATGACCGGCGTCGGCGCGGCGCTGGGCGACGCGGTGTTCGGCGCCGTCGCCGCCTTCGGCCTGTCGATCGTCGAGCAGTTCGTCATCGAACGCGAAAAGTGGCTTTTGGGCATTGGCGGCATCGGACTGGTGATCATGGGCTGGGTGACCATGCGCCACCGGCCGCGCACTGTCGGCGACCCGGTGGCCGACGACCGCGAGCACCAGGTGGCGACACACTTCCACTATGCCAGCTCGAGTTTTTTCATCACCGTGTTCAATCCGTTGACCGTGATGGCCTTTGGCGCGGCCTTTGCCGGCCGCAATCTCGCAGGTGTCGGCGCCAACCTCGCCGACGCGGCGCTGCTGGTGGCCGCCGTGTTCTGCGGCGCACTCGCCTGGTGGGCCATCATCTGCACGGCGGCCGTGTCGCTGCGTCACCGTTTCACGGGGCTCGGCCTGTTGTGGCTGAACCGCGCATCGGGCGCCGTCATCCTGGGCTTCGGCGTGGTGGCGCTGATCTCGCTGCTGCCGCTGCCGTGGAAGCAAATCGGCCGAACGCTCGGCCTCTAGTCCCGCTATACTGGGCCGATGCTGCCCGTTCTGCTCGATTCCACGAAGTTCCAGGACGCGCTGGTGACCGCCAAGGGCGAAGAGCGCGCCCATGTGGCGCTGCGGTCGCTCGAGACCCTGTGGTTCAACACCGGCACGCTCTGCAATCTCACCTGCCAGAACTGCTACATCGAATCCTCGC
>JAEZHS010000637.1 GCA_023436825.1 Pseudomonadota bacterium
GCCGGGGCCTTGCCGCGCGCCGTGGCGTCGAATACGCGCCAGATCGTCTCGCGCGCCTCGATCGCCCGCTCGAACTCGCGCCGGCTGAGCGGCTGCGCTTCCTTCGAGACGTTCGCCGCCGACCAGGCGCCGAGATCCTCGGCCGAGCTCAGGGTCTCGGTCGGAGTCTCCTGGCCGCGCCAATAGCGGGTGTTGACGAACTCCAGGCAGAGATCGGGACGGTTCACACCTCGGACTTAATAACCGGTTGACCGGTTGACAAGCGTGGTGCTCCTCCTTAACCATATAACCAGTTAAATAGTTATACAGGAGGACAACACGATGTTCGACCATGTTTCCATCGGCGTTGCCGACATCGCGCGCTCGAAGAAGTTCTATGACGCGGCGCTCGGGCCGCTCGGCTTCACCCTGCTGAGCGACGGCGAGAGCTCGCTGGGCTACGGCGAGAAGGCCGTGCAGCTCTGGCTCGGCGCCACCGAGAAGCCGGTGAAGGCCGATATGGACTCAGGCCTCCACTTCTGTTTCCTCGCCAAGGATCGCGCCGCGGTCGATGCCTTCCATGCCGCGGCGGTCAAGGCGGGCGGCAAGGACAACGGCAAGCCCGGCGTGCGCGCCGGCTACGGGCCGAAATATTACGCCGCGTTTGCAATCGATCCCGACGGCTATCGGATCGAGGCCTATTGCGGGAAGTAGTCGGTCGCCCAATCTTGAGGCGATGACGACGCTCGATGTGGAGGTGGCGACGGCGGACGAGAAGGCCGCCGTCCTCGCGATCCTGACCCTGGCCTTCAGCACCGATCCGGCAACTCGCTGGACGTGGCCCGGTCCCAAGACCTATCTGGAGGCCTTCCCGCATTTCGCCATGGCGTTCGGCGGTGCGGCCTTCGAGAAGGGGAGTGCCTTGCGCGTCGGTTCGGCCGGCGCAGCGCTCTGGTTGCCGCCCGGGACAGGACCCGACGAGGCCGCACTGAACGATCTGATGATGCGAACGGCGGATGCCGCCACGGCGATCGACGGACCGCAACTCATGCAGCAGATGGCGGACCATCATCCGAAAGAACCACATTGGTACCTGCCGCTGCTCGGCGTCGATCCGGCGCATCAGAACAACGGCGTGGGCGGTGCGTTGCTGCGATACGTGACCGACCGTTGCGATCGCGAGGGCGTCCTCGCCTACCTGGAATCGTCCAATCCACGGAACATCCCGTTGTACGAGCGGCATGGGTTCGAGATCGTGGGGCGCGCCCAGTCCGGCACTTCGCCCGTGATCACGCCGATGCTGCGCAAGCCCCAAAGGAGGCGATGATGCTGCGAGGAGGCTGCTTCTGCCGTGCGGTGCGCTACGAGATCGACGCCGAGCCCACCAAGCAGACCATCTGCCACTGCACGATGTGCCGGCATGCCGCCGGGGCGCAGGCGGTGGCCTGGTTCAGCGTGCCGCCGGACTCCGTCCGATTCGTGGCCGGCGAGCCGCGGCGCTACAAATCGTCGGAGCATGCGACGCGCTCGTTCTGTCCGGAGTGCGGCACGACCTTGACCTATCAATCGACGCGTACACCCGGCGATCTCGACATCACGACCTGCTCGCTCGACGAGCCGGACAAGGCGGCGCCCGTGGACCACACGTTCGTGCGCTCGAAGCTTTCGTGGGTGACGATCTCGGACGACCTGCCCGCGTATCCGACGACGCGCGAGGCCGGCTTGTGAGTGAGCCGCCGATCCGGCCGGCGACTGCCGCCGATGCCGTGTCATCGCAGCTCTGCACGCGCAAGCTGGCGTTCGGCCTATCGTGGCATCTTCAAGGACAGCTCGCTCGACGATGAGCGCCGCAGGCACTGGGGTGGCAAGCTCACCGCGATGGCGCCTGACGACACGGTGCTGATCGCTGGTCTCGGCCGCCGTCGGCTGGGCGAAGCGATGCGCCGTGTCGCCCAGCGCGGCGAGACGGATGTGTATCTTTGGCGGGCGACGACAATGTGCGCGCCATCGACTTCTATCGGCGTCTGGGCGGCATGGTCGTTGAAGGCGGCTTCGATGAGATCGATGGCACGCAGGTCGCGCACAGTCGCATCGTCTGGCGCAACGCCGCGCGCCCGGCCGATGCCTGGGCTGCGACGCCGTAGCACGGACCTCATTCTGCTCTGGCTCTGCTGGTCGAAAGCAGACGGCACGGCCGGTTTGACTCGCCGTTTTTTGTTGTCTTAATGTCATAACAATAGAAGAGCCGGCGCTTCCTGCGGCGGCCAAAGCCCGGGAGGGAGCAATGAAGGCTATCAAGGCCTTTGCGGGTGCATGCGCGATCGCCAGTGCCGGTCTGATGTCGCTGTCGGCGATCGCGCGCGCCGAGGACATTGTCGTCACGCACTACGGTTCGCTCCTCTACGGCGTGCCCTACGCCATCGCCCTGGAGAAGGGCTGGTTCAAGGAAGCCGGCGTCGACGTCACAGGAATCCTGACCTCCAAGGGCGGCGGTACCTCGGTGCGCAATATGATGGCGGGCGACACGCTCTACGCCGAAGTGGCACTGCCGGCGGCGCTCAGCGCCATCAAGGAAGGCTTCAACATCAAGATCCTGAGCGGCGGCACCGATGGCCGCAGCAGCTTCTGGGTGACCCGTGTCGGCGAGGCGATCGACAAACCCGCCGACCTCAAGGGCAAGCGCTTCGTCTATTCGCGGCCGAAGTCGGTAAGCGAGAGCGTGACGCTGGCGGCGCTCAATTCCTGGAACGTGCCGGTCGCCGACGTGAAGATGATCGCGATCGGCGATTTCGGCGCCGGCCTGACCGCGCTCGAGCACAACAAGGTCGACGTCGCGATCATTCCGGAGCCGATCTACTCCCAGAAGGAGAAGGCCGGCGTGAAGTACAGGGTCATTCCGTGGCTCGACGAGAAGCTGCCGGCCTACACCCAGACCGTCGCCATCGCCACCGACGAGACCATTGCCAAGCGTCCCGACAAGCTGCGCGCGGTGATCGAGGCGCGCCGCAAGGGCGTCGAGTTCCTCTATGCCAATCCCAAGGAATCGGCCGCCATCCTGGCCAAGGCATACAACCTGCCGCCCGATGTCGCCGCCAACGCGCTGAACAACATCATCAAGATGAACCCGACGTGGTGGAGCCGCGGCGAGATCAAGCAGCCGCTGATGGAGGCGATGGCCGAGGCGCTGGGCTCGGTCGGCGCCCTGCAGCTTCCGATCGACTGGAAGGCGGCCATCCAGCCGGGCTTCGAGCCGGCCGCGAAGACGCAGTGATGGCGACCCGGCTCGCCTCCGTTGCCGTCGCCGAGACGTACAAGGTCCATGCGCGTCTCGACGGTGTGACGCGCATCTACCCGCCGCGCGCCGGCCACGGCGAGGTCCATGCGCTGGGTCCGCTGTCGCTGGAGCTGCGCGCCGGCGAGTTCCTGAGCGTGGTGGGTCCATCGGGCTGCGGCAAGTCGACCTTGCTCGACGTGCTGGCCGGGCTTGCCGTACCGTCGGCCGGCACGGTCGAGTTCGAGGGCAAGCGCGTGCTGGGCGAGGTGCCCGACGGCGTCGGCGTGGTGTTCCAGGAGGATGCGAGCTTCCCGTGGCTCTCGGTCGAGGACAACGTCGCCTTCGGCCTGCGCCGCGCCGGCATGGAGGCGGCCGAGACTCGCCGACGTGTCGACTTCGCCATCGGCTTCATGGGGCTGAAGGATTTCCGCCGGGCCTATCCCAGCCAGCTTTCGGGCGGCATGCGCCAGCGCGTCTGCATCGCCCGCACCCTGGTGCTGCAGCCGCGGCTGATCCTGCTCGACGAGCCGTTCGGCGCGCTCGACCAGCAGACGCGCCTGCTGATGGGCGACGAGCTGCTGCGCCTGTGGCGTGAGACCGGGGCCACGGTGCTGCTGATCACCCACGCGCTCGACGAGGCCAACCTGCTGTCCGACCGCATCGGCGTGATGTCGGCCCGGCCCGGCCGCTTCATCGACATCGTCGAGACCGGTTGGCCGCGCGACCGCGATTCGCGCCTGGCCGAGCGGCCGGACTTCGGCGCCGTCACCGCGAAGCTGTGGTCCTACCTGCGCGCTGAGTCCATGCGAGCCCTCGGTCAAGCCAAGTGATCGGCTTGCGCACCCCCCGTCATCCCGACCGGAGCCGAGCGCAGCGAGGCGTAGTGGAGGGACCTGTTCTGTTGCTGCGTCGTCAAGACGAGGTCCCTCGACTGCGCCGCCCTTCGGGCGGCTCCGCTCGGGATGACGGAGGGCCGGCATGATCAAGAAGGCGACCGCGATCCGCACCGTGGTGCTGGTGGGCGCTGTCGCCGCGCTCGAGGTCGCCTGCCGCACCGGCGCCATCCCGGCCACCCTGGTGATCGCGCCCTCGGCAATGGTGAAGGCGCTGGTCGAAACGCTGCGGTCCGACGACTTCGGCGCTCACGTTAAGCAGACCCTGTCGGCCGTCGCCATCGCCATGACCTTGGCGATCGTGGGCGGCTTCGCCGTCGGCTTCGTGCTGCACTGGATCCCCGTCCTGCGGCGGGCCTTCAATCCCTTCCTCGCGGCCTATTACGCGATCCCGCATTTCGCCTTCTATCCGCTGCTGATCGTGATCTTCGGTCTCGGGCCGGCGCCATTGATCGTGCTGGCGACGCTGTTCGCCATGGTCGCCATGATCGTGGCCACCATGGCGGGGCTCGACCGCGTGCCGCGCGTGCTGCTCAAGACCGCGCGCATCCATCGCCTGTCGCTGGTGCAGGAGATCTGGCGCATCCGCCTGCCGGCGGCGGCGCCGCATATCCTGTCCGGCCTGAAGCTCGCCGTGGCCTATTCCTTCATCGGCGTCATCGCCGGCGAGTTCATCCTGTCGACCAGCGGCATCGGGCATGAAATCGCCTACGCCTACGACAATTTCGACAATCCGCGCATGTACGCCCTGATTCTGTTCGTGCTGGGCATCGTCACGACCTTCAACATGCTGGTCTGGACCTGGGAGCGCCGGCTGGCGCGCCGGCGGGGCCTCACATGAGCGGGATGCCGTCATGACGCTGTCGCTGCGTTCCCTGCGCGACCCGATCCTGGTGGTGATCGGCCTGGTCGCCCTGTGGCAGGTGCTGCACCAGATCGCGGGAGATTCCGCCGTCACTGCGCCCGCGCCGACGCTCGCACATCTGTGGGAGATGATCGGCCAGGCGCGCTTCCTGCCGCATCTGCGCGAAACCGGCCTCGCCTTCCTGCAGGCGCTGGCAATCTCCTGCATCGGCGGCGTGCTGGTCGGCGTCCTGCTGGGCGGCCATCGCCTGACCGGCGAGGTCGCCGAGCCGATCCTGGTGGGCCTCTACTCGGTGCCGAAGATCACGCTCTATCCGGTGATCCTGCTGCTGTTCGGGCTCGGCATGCCGGCCAAGGTCGCGTTCGGCGCCTTGCACGGCATCATCCCGGTGGTGCTGTTCACCATGAACGCCGTGCGCAACGTCAACCGCACCTACCTGCGCGCCGGCCGCGCCATGCGGCTCACGCCGGCGCAGACGGCCTGGCACATCCTGGTGCCGGCGACCCTGCCCGAGATCTTCTCAGGGTTGCGCATCGGCTTCTCGCTGACCCTGCTCGGCACCATGCTGGGCGAGCTCTTCGCCTCGCAGCGCGGGCTCGGCTTCCTGCTGATGACGGCGATCGACCTGCACGACGTCAAGACCATCCTCGCCATTGCCGTGCTGATCTCGGCCTTCGCCATCCTGGCCAATGCGGCTCTTCTCGCCATCGACCGCCGGCTGCATCGCGGCGCCGCCCCGGATACGGAGAAGGCATGAACCGCATCGCCGTCGCGCGCGAGATGGGCTCGCCGCTGCACCACCAGATCTATCTCGTGCTGGCCGACGGCATCTCGACCGGACGCTACGCCGTGGGTGAGGCGCTGCCGACCGAGGAGCAGCTCACGCGCATGTTCAGCGTCTCGCGCATCACCGTGCGCCGCGCCATGGCGAGCCTGCAGGATGCCGGCCTGATCGAGCGTGGCGCGGGCCGGCGCACCGTGGTCAAGCCGCATATCGGCCAAGCCGTGCGCGTGCCGATGTCGTCGGTGATGGAGAACATCGTCGCCTATGGCGAGGAGACCGTCGCCAAAGTCCTGGAGTTCGGCTACGTCGAGGCGCGCGGCGTCGCCCGCGAGAAACTGTGGCAGGCCGACAGGCCGGTGCAGCGCGCGGTGCGCGTGCGTACCCAGAACGGCGTGCCGGTGATGCACCTGGTGAGCTACGTGCCCGAGGCGCTGGGCCTGACCTTCACTGCCGGGGAACTGAACCGCATCCCGCTCTACAAGCTGCTCGCGCGCGCTGGCGTCCAGATGGCGAGCGCCCAGCAGATCGTCTCGGCGTCGCTGGCCGAGCCGCTGGTGGCGTCGCGGCTCGGCGTCAAGGTCGGTGCGGCGCTCATCGACGTGCACTGCCTGATGCTCGACCGCGATGGCCGCGCCGTCGAGTACATCGAGATGCTGGCCGTGCCCGAGCACCTGAAGCTGCGCTACGACATGCAGCCGGAGCAGTTCGAGTCTTCTTCGTCTTCCGGACCGCGCGCGAGACGCGCGCGGTCCGGAGGAAAATGAGTCTTTCCTGAAAGGAGTCCGTCCATGTCCAATGCCGCCAAGCTCCGTTCGCTGCTCGCCAGCCGCAAGATGATCACCGCACCGGGCGCCATCGACTGCATCACCGGTCGCGCCATCGCCAGGGCAGGCTTCTCCGCCGTCTACATGACCGGCGCCGGCACGTCGGCGACGCTGGGCTATCCCGACTACGGCCTGATCACCATGACCGAGATGGTGGGAAATGCCGCGAGAATCGTGAACTCGATCGACATCCCGCTGATCAGCGACAGCGACACGGGCTTCGGCAACGAGCTCAACGTCTTCCGCACGGTTCAGGAATTCGAGCGCGCCGGCGTCGCCGCGATCCATATCGAGGACCAGGTGTTTCCCAAGAAGTGCGGCCATCTCGAGAACAAGGAGCTGGTGAGCCGCGAGGACTTCATCGCCAAGATCCGCGCCGCGGCCGCCGCGCGCCGCTCGAAGGACTTCTGCATCATCGCCCGCACCGATTCGCGCGCCGGGGCCGGGCTCGACGAGGCGGTCGAGCGCGCCAATGCGGCGCTGGCCAACGGCGCGGACGTGGCCTTCGTCGAGGCGCCGCAGACCATGGCCGAGATCGAGGCGGTGCCGAAGCGTGTCAAGGGGCCGTGCCTGCTGAACGTCGTGCGCGGCGGCAAGACGCCCGAGATCGAGCTCGAGGCGGCCGAGCGCATGGGCTACGCCATCGCCATCGTGCCGGGCCTGCTGCTGGGCGGCATCATCCAGACCTGCGACCGCCTGCTGGGCGACCTGAAGGAGGGCAAGCTCCCGCCGGTCACGGGGTCACCGGCGAAGACCTTCGCCCGCTTCGGCGCGGCCGAATGGGACGAGCGCCGCACAGCCTTCCGTGACCCCGTCAAGGCCGCTGCCGAGTAGGGAGACCGACCATGGCATCGCCGCCGCAAACCATGTTCGAGAAGATCTGGCGTCGCCACATCGTCGTCGATCGCGACGACGACTACACGCTGCTCTACATCGATCGCCATCTGATGCACGACGGCTCGGCCGGCGGCTATGCCCAGCTGCGCCGGCGGAAGCTGAAGCTCCGGCGCCCCGACCGCGGCTTCGCCACGCCGGACCACTACGTGCTGAGCAACAGCGGCCGCAAGGCCGACATCCCCGATCCGCAGCATCGCCGCCTGGTCGAGGAGATCACGGAGAACACCGCGCAGAGCGGCGTCACGCTGTTCGACGTCGGCGACGAGCGCCAGGGCATCGCCCATGTCGTCGGGCCAGAGCAGGGCATCACCCAGCCCGGCCTCACGCTGGTGTGCGGCGATTCCCACACCTCGACCCACGGTGCGCTGGGGGCGCTCGCCTTCGGCATCGGCACGTCGGAGGTGGCGCACGTCATGGCCACGCAATGCCTGTGGCAGCGCAAGCCCAAGGCGATGCGCGTCAGCGTCGATGGCACGCTGGCCGAGGGTGTCACGGCCAAGGACGTGATCCTGGCGATCATCGCGCGCATCGGCGCAGCCGGCGCCGTCGGCCATGTCATCGAATATGCCGGCAGCGCGATCCGCGGCCTGTCGATCGAGGGCCGGCTCACCGTCTGCAACATGTCGATCGAAGCCGGCGGCAAGGCCGGCATGGTGGCGCCCGACGACACCACGATCGCTTATCTCCAGGGTCGGCCCTTCGCGCCGCAGGGCGCCGACTGGGACAAGGCTGTCGCCTTCTGGCGCAGCGTGCCGAGTGACGAGGGCGCGGTGTTCGACCGTGACGTCAGCCTCAATGCCGCCGCCATCGTGCCCATGGTGACCTGGGGCACCAGCCCAGAGGACGCTCTGCCTATCACAGCGCGCATACCAGAGCCCGGCACCGCGCCCGACGCGGCCAAGAAGGACAGCATGGCGCGCGCGCTGGACTACATGGGGCTGCAGCCCGGCACGCCGCTCGAGCAGGTCGCGGTCGACCGGGTTTTCATCGGCTCCTGCACCAACAGCCGCATAGAAGATCTGCGCTCCGCCGCCAAGATCGCGCGCGGCCGCAAGGCGGTGATCCCGGCCTGGGTCGTGGCGGGCTCCGGACTGGTGAAGAAGCAGGCCGAGGCCGAGGGCCTCGACAAGGTATTCCGCGACGCCGGCTTCGAATGGCGCGAGCAGCCCGGCTGCTCGATGTGTGTCGGCATGAACGGCGATACCGGCAAACCGGGGCAGCGCATCGCCTCGACCTCCAACCGCAACTTCGTCGGCCGCCAGGGCCCCGGCGTGCGCACCCATCTCGTCAGCCGGGCGATGGCCGCGGCCGCCGCGGTCTCCGGCCGCTTCTCCGACGTCCGCCGCCTGCTCGGCTAGGAGACGCGCCATGGAACCCTTCACCACCCTCGAGGCGCCGGCGCGCCCGGTCGACCAGCCCAATGTCGAAACCGACCACATCAGCCCGGCGCGCTGCCTCGGCCGGCCGCGACCGGATCAGGCGAAGCACCTGTTCAACGACCTGCGCTACGACTCGGGCGGCAAGCCGCGGCCCGAATTCATCATGAACCGGCCAGGCTACGAC
>JAEZHS010000662.1 GCA_023436825.1 Pseudomonadota bacterium
CTGGGAGGACCGATAGGTGACGTTCGTCACGCGCACCCTCACCTCCTCGTAGACCTCGCGGGCGACGGCGTCCTCGAAGCTCTCGCCGGGCTCGACGAAACCCGCGAGCGTCGAATGCATGCCGCGCGGGAAATGCGGGCTGCGGCCCAGCAGGCACTTGTCGCCGTGATGGACCAGCATGATCACCGCGGGATCGGTGCGCGGGAAATGCTCGGTCTTGCAGCTCTCGTTGGTGCAGCGCCGAACGTGGCCGCCCTTGATCACGGTGGTGCTGGCGCCGCAGACGCCGCAATAGCGATGGCGGCGGTGCCAGTAGGTCATGCCGCGGGCGTAGGCCAGGATCGATCCCTCGCGCGCGAACAAGAGCGCCCCGACCTGGCGCAGGTCGACGAACTCGCCCAGCTCCTTCAGCGGCACGTCCTTGCCGGTGACGTCGATGGCGAAGTACGGCGTGCCGTCGACGTAGCCCAGGAAGATGGGGTGGTCGGCCTGGTTGGCGACGGCGCGCGCCATCATGCCCTGCAGGAACACGGCCTCGGGATTGCCGCCGGTCTTCACCAGGTTCTTCTCGGTGTCGATCGGCACGAAGCGAGCGGCGCCCGACGAGGCGAGCTCGATCATGCGCTCCTCGTTCTCGCGCTCATGGCTGGCGCGGTCGATTTCGGCGCTGGAATAGGGATTTCTGGGTCTTTGCATCGGTCGCGGACGGTGCCACAGCGGCGGCGGGGCTGCAATGAAGAGCGGCCCCCCCCCCGCGCTTGGCGGGGGGTGGTGCCCGCGCAGCGGGCGGAGAGGTCATGAACCTCAGTCGAAGCGCCCATCCATGCATCTTCTATGGAGTGCTTCGAAGATCGTGTCGACGAGTTCTCCGTTCGCGCCAGGACGTCGCCGTTCCAGAACCTCAAGACCCTGAAGCCATGGCTTCTGTCTGATTCTTACGCAGCTTGCGAGCGAAGTGGATCACACGGCGAGATGATCACCTTCATTCGGCGAAAATATGACGTGTATTCAACCGTAGAGTGCGGGTCTTATGACCCCTCCGCCCTTCGGGCACCTCCCCACGCGTGGCGTAGGGAGGAACGCTAGGCAAGGGCCTGAGCCAGTACCTCGGCGACGTGTATCGCCTGTCGGTTGGCGCCGTCGGCGATCTGGTGGCGGCAGGAGGTGCCGTCGGCGACGATCAATGCATCGGCCGGCGCCTTGCGCACGGCCGGCATCAGCGACAGCTCGGCCATGGCGATCGAGGTCTCGTAGTACTCGGCTTCGTAGCCGAAGCTGCCGGCCATCCCGCAGCAACTCGACTCTATGAGATTGACCGAGAGCTCGGGCACCAGCGCCAGCGCCTCCTGCACCGCGCTCATGGCGCCGAACGCCTTCTGGTGGCAGTGGCCATGGAGGAACGCCGCCTTCTGCTCCAGGGGCTTCAGCGGGAGCTGCAGTCGTCCCGCCCTCTTCTCGCGGGCTAAAAATTCCTCGAACAGGAAGGCGTTGTCGCAAACCGCCTGCGCATCCTTGCCGAGGCCGAGTGCCAGAAACTCGTCGCGCAGGGTGAACAGGCACGATGGTTCCAGCCCGACGATCGGCACGCCCTTGGCGACAAAGGGCAGCAGCGCCTGCAGCAGCCGCCGCGCTTCCACCTTCGCCTTCTCGACCTGGCCGGTCGCCAGATAGGTACGGCCGCAGCATAGCGCGGGCGAGCCGATGTTCGGCCAGGCGACGGCGACGCGATGGCCGGCAGCCTGCAGCACGCGCCGCGCGGCGTGCAGGACGTGCGGCTCGAAGTTGTTGGAGAAGGTGTCGGCGAAGATCACCACCGTGGCGTCGACCTGGTCGACGTCGGTCGTGGCAAGGAACGTGTCGCTGCGCCACTGCGGCAGGCGGCGCTGCTTGGCGAAGCCGAGATAGGACTGGAAGAACCAGGCCATGTTGAACAGCCACGGCACGCGCCTTGCCCACGGCGCGATCTCGGGCAAATTGCCGATCAGCTGGTCGCGCCAACGCAGGCCCTTGGCCATGCGCCGCGCCGAGCGCACCTCGATCTTCATGCGCGCCATGTCGACGCCGGTCGGACAGTCGCGCTTGCAGCCCTTGCAGCTCACGCAGAGATCCATCGCCGCCGCCACGGCGTCGGAGGTGAGCCCGCCTTCGAGCTGTCCCGAGAGGGCGAGACGCAGCGTGTTGGCGCGGCCGCGCGTAAGATGCTGCTCGTCGCGGGTGACGCGGAAAGACGGGCACATCGTGCCGGCGTCGAACTTGCGGCAATGCCCGTTGTTGTTGCACATCTCGGCGGCCTTGGCGAAGCCGCCGGTCGCATCGCCGCCGCTGCCGGGCGCCGTCAGCGCCTCGGTCATGGGGTCGTTCTGGACGTTCCACGCCGACCAGTCGAGCGCGGGCTTGTAGGCGACGTTCTTGTAGCCGGGCTTGAAGCGGAACAGCAAGCGATCGTCCATCCTGGTCGGTCGCACGATCTTGCCGGGATTGAGCATGCCGGTCGGATCGAACAGGTCCTTGACCTCGCCCATCGCCTTGGTGAGTCGCGGCCCGAACTGCCAGGCCACCCACTCCGAGCGCACCAGGCCGTCGCCGTGCTCGCCCGAGAAGGCGCCCTTGTACTCGCGCACCATCGCCGAGGCCTCCTCGGCGATCGCCCGCATCTTTTCGGCGCCGTCGTTGCGCATGTCGAGGATCGGCCGCACGTGCAAGGTGCCGACCGAGGCGTGGGCGTACCACGTGCCCTTGGTGCCGTGCTTGGTGAAGACGTCGGTCAGCCGCTGCGTGTAGTCGGCGAGGTGCTCCAGCGGCACGGCGCAGTCTTCGATGAAGGACACGGGCTTACCGTCGCCCTTCATGGACATCATGATGTTGAGGCCGGCCTTGCGCACTTCCCACAGCGCGGATTGCGGCCCCGGCTCGGGCATCTCGACGACGCTTTTCGGCAGTCCGAGGTCGTCCATCAGCTCGACGAGGCGCTGCAGGTCGCGCAATTGCGGCTCACGCTCCTCGCCCGCGAACTCGACCAGCAGGATCGCTTCGGGCTCGCCGATGAGGGCGCGCTCGATCACCGGGCGGAAGGCGGGATTGGCGCGCGCCAGTTCGATCATGGTGCGATCGACCAGCTCGACGGCGGTCGGCTTCAGCCTGACGATGTGCTGCGCGCTTTCCATCGCCTTGTAGAAGCTCGGGAAGTTCACGACGCCCAAGGTCTTGTGCCTGGGTAGCGGCGCCAGCTTCAAGGTCAGGCGCTCGGTGACGGCCAGCGTGCCCTCGCTGCCGACCAGCAGGTGCGCGAGGTTCACCGAATTGTCGAGCGTGTAGGGCCGCTCCGACTGCGGGAAGAAGATGTCGAGGTTGTAGCCGCCGACACGGCGCAGCACCTTGGGGTACATGCGCTCGATCTCGTCGCGCTCGGCGAAGGCGAGTGCGGCCACCCTGTCGGCGATGGCGCGCACCGCCGCCGGCATGTCCTCGGGCCGCGCCGAGCCGAAGCGAGCGCGCTGGCCGTCGGCCAGGATGGCGTCGATCGAGGCGACGTTGTGCACCATGTTGCCGTAGCGGATCGAGCGGCTGCCGCATGAATTGTTGCCGGCCATGCCGCCCAGCGTGCACTGCGCCGATGTCGAGACGTCGACCGGGTACCAGAGGCCGTGCGGTTTCAGCCAGGCATTGAGCTGGTCGAGCACGACGCC
>JAEZHS010000671.1 GCA_023436825.1 Pseudomonadota bacterium
CACCTCGATCGATCCGCGCGCCATTCCGACGCGCACCGCCGCCGCCATCGGCGTGCGCGCCGCCGACGAGGTGGTGCGGCGCTACCTGCAGGATCACGGCGAGCCGCCGCGCGCCCTGGTCATCGATCTCTGGGCCTCGGCCTCGCTGCGCACCGGCGGCGACGATCTCGCACAGGCGCTGTGGTACCTCGGCGTGAGGCCGACTTGGGACAAGGCCTCCAGCCGCGTCACCGGCGTGGAGGTCATGCCGCTGGCGATGCTCGACCGGCCGCGCATCGACGTGACCTTGCGCATCTCCGGCCTGTTCCGCGACATCTTCGAGGCGCAGATCGCCCTGTTCGACATGGCGGTGCGGCGCGTCGCGGCTCTCGACGAGCCGGCCGAGGACAATCCGCTGGCCGAGGTTCTCCGCAACGGCGGCGATCTTGCCCGCGTCTTCGGCAGCGCGCCCGGCAGCTACGGCGCGCAGGCGGCCGACACCGCCCTCGATGGCACCTGGCGTGATCGCGCCGAGCTGGGCGAGGTCTATCTTGCCGCCGTCACTCACGCCTACGGCGGCGCCGAGTCCGTGCAGCCAAGCGAAGGTTTCCGCGATCGCGTCTCCGAGGCCGACGTGCTGGTCCACCCACAGGACGACCGCGAGCGCGATATTTTGGACGGCGACGGTGTTGCAGACTTCGCCGGCGGTTTCGCAGCGGCCGCGGCGCTGCTCGGCAACGAGCCCGAGCTCTACCATCTCGACACGAGCCGGACCGACAATCCCAGGGCGCGGCGCATCGCCGAGGAGATCGCCCGCGTGGTGCGCGGCCGGCTGACCAACCCGCGCTGGCTGTCCGGCATGCTGGACCACGGCCACCGCGGCGTCGCCGAGATCGCCCAGACGGTCGATGCGCTCTATGCCTTTGCCGCAACGGCGGGCGTGCCCGGCCATCTGTTCGATGCTACGCACGCCGCGCTGATTACCGACGATGCCGTGCGCGCGGCGATGCTGCAGAAAAACCCGGCCGCCGCTGCTGCCATCGCTGCCCGGCTGCACGACGCCCTGGCGCGCGGCCTTTGGGTTACGCGGCGCAACGCCGTCGATCATGACCTGCAACGGCTGATGGCCGAGGCCGGCCGATGAACGCCGTGAGCGACGTGAAGGGCTGGTGTCCGGGCATCCTGCGTCCGATGGCGAGCGGCGACGGCCTGATCGTACGTGTGCGGCCGCGCTGCGGTGCCTTCAGCCTCGAGACGGCCGCCGCGCTGGCCGATCTCGCCGAGCGGCTGGGCAACGGCCATATCGACCTGACGCGCCGCGCCAACCTGCAGATCCGCGGCATGACCGACGACGATCTGCCGAGGCTGCAGACCGGATTGGCGACGCTTCGCCTGCTCGATTCCGATGCCGCGACCGAGGCGGTGCGCAACGTCATGGTGGCGCCCCTGGCCGGTCTCGATCCCGCTCAGCCATTCGATGTCAGGCCCGTCGCCCGTGCGATCGACGATGCGTTGACGTCGGACAAGCGACTGCACGCCCTCCCAGGCAAGTTCGGCCTACTGGTCGATGGCGGCGGCGCGATCTCGATCGCCTCCGAGCGCGCCGACATCTGCCTCGCCGCGGCCGGCGATGCGATGGCGCTCGGCCTGGATACGACCGAGGGAACGCAATGGCTGGGCACGCTGTCGCCGGTGCAGGCCGCTGAAGCGGCCATCGTCGCGGCCCACGCTTTCCTCGCCGTTGCCACGCGCGGTCGCATGCGAGGCCTCGGCGAGGCGGCGTTCGCTGAGGTGCGGGCCGCCGTTGCGCCGTATCTGTCACCGATGACCGGATTGCCGTCGCCCGGCGGACGTCGGCTGGGCTTGCTGGGCGGGGCGGTCGGTATCGCCGCACCGTTCGGCCGGCTCGAAGCAGTCCAGCTTCGGCAGCTCGTGAAGCTCGCGGCCGACGCCGGCGCCGCCGACCTGCGGCTCTCGCCCTGGCGTGCTGTCTATTTCAGCGTGCGCGGGGGCGGCGGCGTGTTCGTGCTGGAAGAGGCGCGCGACGCAGGGCTGATCGTGGAGGAGAACGATCCCGTGCTTCAGGTCGAGGCCTGCCCCGGCACGCCGGATTGCAGGTCGAGCAGCGTCGATACCCGTGGCGACGCGCGGCGGCTTGCGGCCATCGCAGCGGTCCGCGGCTGGCGGGGCAGCATCCATATATCGGGCTGCGCCAAGGGCTGTGCGCGCTCGCGGCCGGCGGAGCTGGTGCTGGCCGGCGAGGGCGGCGCCTATCGCCTGATCCGCAACGCCACGACGCGCGGCCCGGTCGAGCGCACGGTCGGCGTCGAGGAGTTCGAGACCTTGTTCGACGAGACGCGTCATGACTGAGCGTGCCTATGTGCGCGACGGGGCGGAGATCTATCGCCGGTCCTTTGCCATCATCCGTGCCGAGTCCGACCTTGCGCGCTTCAACGCCACCGAAGAGCCGGTCGCGGTGCGCATCATCCACGCTTGCGGCATGCCGGAGATCGCCCGCGACATCGTCATGTCGCCAGGCTTCGCCGAGCGCGGGCGCCAGGCGTTGAAGGGCGGCGCGCCGATCTTCTGTGATTCCAAGATGGTCGCCAATGGCGTCACGCGTGCGCGCCTGCCGGCCGGCAACGATGTTCTGTGCACCCTGGACGATCCCTCGGTGCCTGCCATTGCCAAGCGCCTGGACAACACGCGCAGCGCGGCTGCCCTCGAGCTGTGGCGCGAGCGGCTGGCTGGCTCGATCGTCGCGATCGGCAACGCGCCGACCGCCTTGTTCCGGCTCCTTGAAATGCTCGATGAGGGCGCGTCGCCGCCCGCCGCCGTGATCGGCCTGCCGGTCGGTTTCGTGGGTGCGATGGAATCCAAGGAGGCGCTGGCCGCGCACGGCGGCGTGCCGTTCCTGATCGTACGCGGCCGCAAGGGCGGCAGCGCCATGGCGGCAGCGGCCATCAATGCGCTGGCGAGCGAGCGCGAATGAGCGTGCTCGAGTCCCTGGCTGGAACGGCGACGGCAGGCACGCTCTACGGCATCGGCGTAGGCCCAGGCGATGCGCGCTATCTCACGCTCCGGGCTGCAGGCCTCGTGCAGGCTGTCGACGTGGTGGCTTACTTCGCCAAGACCAGCTCACCCGGCAATGCCCGCCGCATCGTGGCGCCGCTTCTGGTCGAAGGCCGTCCTGAGATGCGCCTGGAATATCCGGTCACCGACGAAGTGCCGGTGGACAGCCTGGAGTATCAGCAGAAGATCGGCGCCTTCTATCGCCAGACGGCAGAAACGCTGGCGGCCCTGCTGCGACAAGGTAAGTCGGTCGGCCTGCTGGCCGAGGGCGATCCCTTCTTCTATGGCTCCTTCATGCATATGTGGCGCCGCCTCAGCGCTCAGTTCCCGGTCGAGGTCGTGCCCGGCGTGACCGGCATGTCGGGCTGCTGGACGCGCGCCAACCTGCCCATCACCTGGGGCAACGATGCGCTCGCCGTGCTGCCCGGTACATTGGGCGAAAGCGAGCTGGTCGAGCGCCTGCGGCTCGCCGATGCCGCCGTGATCATGAAGGTCGGCCGCAATCTCGCGAAGGTGCGCCGCGCCGTCGAGACGGCGGGCCTGCTGTCGCGTGCCGTCTATGTCGAGCGCGGCACCATGGCCGACGAGCGCATCCTGCCGCTCGCCGACTGCGGCGCGACCGGCGCTTACTTCGCCATGGTGCTGATTCCTGGCGAGGGGAGGCGGTTGTGAGCGGCTCTCTCGTGGTGGTCGGCACCGGCCCGGGCAAGGCCGAACTCATGACGCCGGCGACTGCGGCGGCGCTCGCCCGCGCCACCGATCTCGTCGGTTATGGCCCGTACCTCGATCGCGTGCCCGAGCGTTCCGGCCAATACCGGCACGCCTCCGACAATCGCGTCGAGCTCGAGCGTGCTCGGCACGCTCTGTCGCTCGCCGCTGCGGGTCGCCAGGTCGTCGTCGTATCGGGCGGCGATCCCGGCGTGTTCGCCATGGCAGCGGCCGTGTTCGAGGCAGTCGAGGCAGGCGATCCAGTCTGGCGCGATCTCGACATCAAGGTCGAGCCCGGCGTCACCGCCATGCTGGCGGCGGCAGCCGAAGTCGGTGCGCCGTTGGGCGGCGATTTCTGCGCCATCTCGCTGTCGGACAATCTCAAGGCCTGGAGCACGGTCGAGCGTCGCCTGAAGGCAGCCGCCGAGGGCGATTTCGCGATTGCCCTCTATAATCCCGCCTCCAAGGCGCGACCGACCCAGCTCGGAAAGGCGTTCGAGTTGTTGCGCGCGCTCAAGACCTCCGAAACGCCGGTGTTGTTCGTGCGCGCCGCGGGAACGGCTGACGCTCAAGTCGTCACGACGACGCTCGGTACGGCCGATCCGTCACGTGCCGACATGCGCACGCTCGTGATCGTCGGCGCCAGCACGACGCGGCAGGTCGGGCGCTGGGTCTACACGCCGCGCGGCGAGGGAGCGGGGCGGTCATGAGCCAGCCACGCCACCGCTTCCTCGGCCGTCCGCACGATATGGCCGGCAGGCTTCACGGGCCGCGAGATCATGATCACGCGCAGGCGAAGCATGCGTGCCGCCTCGATCTTGGCGTAAGTGGCGCTGCCGCCCGAGTTCCGCGAAACGATCACGTCGATCTTGCGCTCCTTCAGGAGGCGCAGTTCGGCGTCGAAATCGAACGGTCCGCGCTGCTGCAGCAGGACAAGATTAGGCGGCCGTGCGCCCTGTGGCGGATCGATGAGACGGGCAATGTAGTGATGCTGGGCGATGGGGGCGAAGAAGTGCAGCTCCTGTCGGCCAAGCGCCAGAAACACGCAGCGTGCTTCCTTGCCGATGGCGAGGCCCGCGGCGACGGCAGTAGGGGCTGTCTGCCAGTTGTCGCCGGCCTGGGGTTTCCAGGCGGGGCGGATCAGCGTGGCCAGCGAGACGCCGGTGCGCCTGCAAGCCACGACGGCGTTGGCGGAGATGCGCGGAGCGTAGGGATGAGTGGCGTCGATCACCGCATCGATCGCCTGCTCCTTGACGTATCGCGCCAGGCCCTCGGCGCCGCCAAAGCCGCCGACGCGTGTCGCGATGGGCTGCGACTGCGGCGCCGCGGTGCGGCCGGCGAACGACAGGGTCGCTTCGAAGCGCGAATCGCCCGCGAGGAGCTTGGCCAGTGCCGAGGCCTCCGTGGTGCCGCCGAGAATGAGAACGCGCATGTCTGACGCGGCAAGCTGCACGGCCTCGCGCTGGCTGTCCATCGTCGGCATCGGCGAGGACGGCATCGATGGTCTCTCCCCTGTGGCGCAGAAGCTTTTGGCATCGGCCGAGCTCGTGGTCGGTGGCAAACGCCACCTTGGCTTGGCCAAAGCGTTGATCCGCGGCCGCACGCTCGCCTGGCCGAGTCCGATCGGCGACGCCGTGCCGGAAATCGAGACGCATCGCGGCCGCCCGGTCGTCGTGCTGGCGACCGGCGATCCCTTCCATTACGGCGTCGGCGACCTGCTGCTGCGCTCCTTTCCCGCCGGCGAGACGCTCTGCCTGCCCAACGCATCGGCCTTCAGCCTTGCGGCGGCACGGCTCGGCTGGTCGCTGCAGGACGTGACGCCGGTCAGCCTGCATGGCCGCGCCCTGGAAGGCATCGTGCGCCATCTGCAGCCCGGCGCGCGCATCCTGGCGCTGTCGTGGGATGGCGAGACCCCGGCCGGGCTTGCGAAGTTCCTGGTCGAGCGCGGCATGGGCGGTTCCACGCTCACCGTGCTGGAAGCGATGGGCGGTCCGCGCGAGCGCGTGCGCTCGGCGACCGCCACTCACTTCGACGTCGCAGACATCGCGGCACTCAACACGGTCGCGGTGCAGGTCGCGGCTGGCGCGGACGCGACCGTGCTGCCTTTGACGCCGGGCCTCGACGACACGCTGTTCGAGCATGACGGCCAGCTCACCAAGCGTGAGGTGCGCGCCATCACGGTGTCGGCATTGGCGCCGCGCCAGGACGAGCTTCTGTGGGACGTCGGCCTGGGCGCCGGCTCGGTCGCCATCGAATGGTTGCTGCGCCATCCCTCGCTCAAGGCGATCGGTATCGAGTCGGAGCCTGAGCGCGCGGCGCGTGCGGCCCGCAATGCCGCGGCGCTCGGCACGCCCGACCTGCAGATCGTGCAGCGGCGCGCACCCGAGGCATTCGCCGGATTGCCGGCACCCGATGCGATCTTTCTAGGCGGCGGCCTATCCAATCCGAACATGCTGGAGGCGGCGTGGGCGGCGCTGAAGCCGGGTGGCCGCCTGGTCGCCAATGCCGTGTCGATCCAGTCGGAAGCGTGTTTGATCGAGCATTTCCAGCGCCACGGCGGCGAGCTGGTGCGGCTCGACGTGTCGAAGGCGGGCAAGGCCGGCACCGGCGGCGTCTTCGTCTGGCGCGCCGCTGCGCCGATCGTGCAATGGCGGGCGAGGAAGCCATGATCGTGGCGGGTGTGGGCTGTCGTCGCGGCACGTCGGCCGACGAGATCGAACATGTGGTGCGGCTGGCTCTCGGCATGCACGAGCTGCCGGCCGAGCGCCTGCAGGCGATCGCGACCGAGTCGGAGAAGGCGACCGAGCCTGCCTTTCCGGAAGCGGCACGACGCTTGTCGGTGCAGCTCGTTGCCTGCACGGTGACGGACCTCGATCGCGTCGCCGGCCAGGTCCTCACACCGTCCAGGTTCGCGCTCGAGGCCAAGGGCCTGCCGTCGATCGCCGAAGCCTCGGCCATCGTCGTCGCCGGCCGCAACGCCCGCCTGCTGGGCGCGCGCGTCGCCACCGAGCGCGCGACCTGCGCCATCGCCACGGGAGAAGGGCGATGACCGTGCATTTCATCGGCGCCGGCCCCGGCGCGCCCGACCTGATCACGGTGCGCGGTCGCGACCTGATCGCGCGCTGCCCCGTCTGCCTCTATGCCGGCTCGCTGGTGCCCAAGGCGTTGCTAGATTATTGCCCGCCGGGCGCGCGCATCGTCGACACTGCGCCAATGTCGCTCGACGAGATCGTCGAGGAATGCAAGCGCGCCACCGCCGACGGCCACGACGTGGCGCGCCTGCACTCGGGCGATCTCTCGGTGTGGAGTGCCATGGGCGAGCAGCTTCGCCGCCTGCGTGAGGCCGGCGTCGCCTACACCGTGACGCCGGGCGTGCCGTCCTTCGCCGCTGCCGCGGCAGCGCTCGGCCAGGAACTGACCCTGCCCGAGGTCGCCCAGTCGCTGGTGCTCACCCGCACCTCGGGCCGCGCCTCGGCCATGCCACCGGCCGAGAAGCTGGAAACTTTCGCCGCGACGGGCGCCACGCTCGCCATTCACCTTTCGATCCACACGATCGACAAGGTCGTGGCGACGTTGCTGCCGCACTACGGCGCCGACTGCCCGGCTGCCGTGGTCTATCGCGCGAGCTGGCCCGAGGAGCGTGTGATCCGCGCCACCCTGGGCACGCTCGCGGCCGAGGTTGCGAAGACTCCGATCGAGCGCACGGCGCTGATCCTGGTCGGCAAGGTGCTGCAGGCGCACGACTTCCGCGACAGCGCGCTCTATGACGCCTCCTATCAACGACGCTTCCGGGGCCGCGGCCAGTGAGCTCGCAGGTGATTCCGAAGAACTTCCCGGCGCTGCCCGACTTCCCGGCTGGCGAGGTCTGGCTGGCGGGCGCGGGCCCCGGCGATCCACGCCTGCTCACCGTGCTGGCCCTGCACGCCATCGGCCTAGCCGACGACATCGTCCACGATGCGCTGGTCGACGGCCGCGTCCTTGATTTGCGACGCGACGGCGCCGAATTGATCTCGGCCGGCAAGCGCGGCGGCCGGCCCTCCTCGCAGCAGCGCGACATCAACGAGGTGCTGATCGAGCGCGCGCGTGCCGGCCGGCGCGTGCTGCGGCTGAAGGGCGGTGATCCGTTCGTGTTCGGCCGCGGTTGGGACGAGGCCTCCGCACTGACCCAGGCCGGCATCCGCTTTCGCATCATTCCCGGCCTGACCGCGGGCCTCGCCGGCGCGGCACTGGCCGGCATCCCCGCAACCTCGCGCGACACCAACCATGCCGTCGTGCTGGCCGCCGGTCATCGCGCCGAAGAAGGCGGCTCGGCCGCCGATTGGGCCGCGCTGGCGAAGCTCGGCCAGCCGATCCTGCTCTACATGCCGATGTCGCAGCTCGCGGAGATCGCGGCGTCGCTGCGGCAGGGCGGGCTCGCGGTCGACACGCCGGCGGCGCTGATCCAGTCGGCCGCCACCGACCAGGAGCGGGTGGTCGAAAGCACGCTGGGCAATCTTTCGGACGACGCGGTGCGCTACGGTGTCGGGTCGCCGTCGATCGTCGTCATCGGCGCCACGGTGGGCCTGCGTCGTCATCTGCTGGGTTCGCTGGTCGGCTGGCGATGACGCCCGGGTTCATCGTCGCCGCGCCGCACTCCGGCGCCGGCAAGACCACGATCACGATCGGCCTTATGCGCGCCCTGACCCGCCAGGGCTTGGCCGTGCAGGCTTTCAAGTGCGGGCCCGACTATATCGATCCCGCATTCCACGCCGTGGCGACCGGCCGGCCGAGCTTCAACCTCGATACCTGGGCGATGGCGCCGGCGACGCTCGGCGATCTTTTGGCGCGCCATCCCGCCGACATCGCCATAGCCGAAGGTGTGATGGGTCTGTTCGACGGCGTCGCGGCGCCCGGCCAGATCGCGCGCGGCGCCACGGCGGATCTCGCCGCCTTGCTCGGCTGGCCGGTGCTGCTGGTGCTCGATGTCTCTGGGCAGACAGAGACGGCGGCTGCCGTCGCTGCGGGCCTGGCGCATTATCGCGATGACGTCGCGATTGCCGGTGTGATCCTCAATCGCGTCGCGGGCCCGCGCCATCTCGCCCTGATCACGCCGGGATTCGAGCGTGTCGGGCTGAAAGTGTTCGGTGCGCTCGGGCACGATGCGCGCTTCGAGCTGCCCGAACGCCATCTCGGTCTGGTTCAGGCCGGCGAGATGGCCGATATCGACCGAAGGCTCGATGCGTTGGCCGACGCCATCGCAAGCGCCATCGATCTCTCAGGCGTTCGGCATGCGGTGGCACCCGCGAAGCCGATGGCTGGCGGTGCGTCACGACGACCGCCCGGCCAGCGAATCGCTGTCGCGCGCGATCGGGCATTCTCCTTCATGTATCCGCATCTGCTCGAGGGTTGGCGATTGGCCGGCGCGGAGATCCTGCCCTTCTCGCCTCTCGCCGACGAGGCGCCGGCTCAGCAAGCTGACGCGGTGTGGCTGCCCGGCGGCTATCCTGAGCTGCATGGCGGCGCGCTGGCGGCGGCGCGGCAGTTCCGGGAAGGATTGCGTGCGCTCGCCGCGCGGTCGGTGCCGATCCATGGCGAATGCGGCGGCTACATGGTGCTGGGGCAGGGCATCGAAGATGCCGAAGGACGACGCCATGCCATGGCCGGGCTGCTGCAGGTCGAGACCTCGTTCGCCGAGCGCCGGCTTCATATCGGCTATCGTCGCGTACGGCTTTTGGCGAATGGTCCGCTGGGGCCGGCCGGCGAGACGATCATGGGACACGAATTCCACTATGCCAGCGTGCTGAAGGTCGGCGATGAGCCGTTGGTCGATTGCCGCGATGCGACCGGAGCGGTCGTGCCGGAGGCCGGCGCGCGCAACGGCTCGGTGAGCGGCACGTTCTTCCATGCCATTGATGGATTGCAGACATGAAACCGTCGTTCGATCAGGCCTTTCGCGCCCGGTTCCGCGAGCTCGTTCTGTGGCGGCGCGACGTCCGGCGCTTTCGCCGCGATCCCCTGCCGCGCGAGCGCATCGATGCGCTGATCGAGATCGCCACTCACGCGCCGTCGGTCGGCTTGAGCCAGCCCTGGCGCTTCGTACACGTCGACTCGCCCGAGCGCCGCACCGCGGTCATCAAGAGCTTCACCGACGCCAACCAGCGCGCGCTCGAAGGCTATGCCGGCGAGAAGCGATCGACCTATGCCACGTTGAAGCTCGAAGGCCTGCGTGAGGCGCCGGTGCATCTGGCGGTGCTGTCGGATGACGGCACGCATACCGGGAGCGGGCTGGGCCAGCAGACCATGCCGGAGACGCTGCACTATTCGGTGGTCGCGGCGATCCAGACGCTGTGGCTGGCGGCGCGCGCCGACGGCATCGGCATGGGCTGGGTGTCGATCCTCGATCCGGTCCAGGTCGTCAGGGCGCTCGACGTGCCGAAGGACTGGAGCCTGGTTGCCTATCTCTGCCTCGGACTTCCCGCCGAGGAGCATCTCGATCCGGAGCTCGAGCGGCATCACTGGGAACAGCGCACCGATTTGAAGGACGTCGTGTTCACACGCTAGGTCATGCTCTTCCGGACCGCGCGCTTCCACCGCGCTCATGAGGCGTGCTGGAAGCGCGCGGTCCGGAAGACCTTGACGCTCGTCGTAGCGACCGGCTGTCGGTCGACGCCGGATTCCTGACGGACGAAGAGAGTCGGTCGATTCTACGATCGAATGGGAGAAAATATTTTCCCGGGCGAGCGTCATCAAAAACCCGTGCTTTTGACCGCAACGCCGCTGCGTCGCATTTATCTCCCCGCGCGCAGGGCGGTTCGGTCCGGAACCTGCATATCGAAAGTATCGGCTCTCGAAAGGAACGGTCGTGCCGTTGACCAGAGGTTGGAAGCTTGCCGCGGGCGTTGTCGCGGCGCTTGGCGTTTCGGTTGCTATGGCGATGGCGCAAGCCCCGGTGAAGGGCGGAACGCTGGTCTATCTCGAGCAGCAAACGCACACCAATCTCTATCCACCGGCCGGCGGTTTCTATCCCAACGGCGGCGTGCTGAACCAGATCACCGACAAGCTCACCTATCAGAATCCCAAGACGCTCGAGATCGAGCCGTGGATCGCCGAGAGCTGGACGGTCAACGCCGACGCCACGGAATACGTCTTCAAGATCCGGCCGGGCGTCACCTTCTCCGACGGCACGCCGCTCGATGCGGCGGCGGTGGCCAAGAATTTCGACACCTACGGCCTCGGCAACAAGGAGCTCAAGCATCCCGTCTCGGAGGTGATTACGAACTACAAGGCAAGCGAGGTGATCGATCCCCTGACGGTGAAGTTCACCTTCACCAAGCCGTCGGTCGGTTTCCTGCAAGGCACGTCGGTCATCGGCTCCGGCCTCGTGTCGCTCAAGACGCTGGCGCTGCCCTTCGACGCGTTGGGTGACGCCACCAAGATCATCGGCTCCGGTCCGTTCGTCGTGACCAGCGAGACGCTGGGTCGAGAGCTCACCATGACGGCACGCAAGGACTACGCCTGGGGCCCTGCCAAGCTTGCCCATCAGGGCCGCGCCAATCTCGACGTCATCAAGTATGTCGTGACGCCCGAGGACAGCGTGCGCATCGGCGCTCTGCTGGCCGGCCAGGCCCAGGTCATCCGCCAGGTCCAGGCCTATGACGAGAAGCAGGTCCAGTCGAAGAACTTCCTGATCTACGCGCCGCCGACGCGTGGCATCAACAACAGTGTCGTGTTCCGACCGGACAACCCGCTGGTCGCCGACCTGCGCGTGCGCCAGGCACTGCTGCACGCCACCAACACCAAGGAGATCGTGGCGACGCTGTTCTCGACCAACTATCCGCAGGCCAGGTCGATCATCGCCTCGACGGCGCAGGGCTACGTCGATCTCTCCGCCAAGCTTGCCTACGACCCCGCGCGCTCCGCTAAGCTGCTCGACGAAGCGGGCTGGACGGTGGGCTCGAAGGGCCTGCGCCAGAAGGACGGCAAGGAACTCGTGTTGACGGCCTATGAATCGCTGCCGCAGCCGCAGAACAAGGAAACGCTGCAGCTCATCGCTCAGCAGTGGGGCAAGCTCGGGGTGAAGCTCGTCGTGCTGGCGGGCGATGCCGGCAGCCGTGTCGCCGACAATCTCGATCCTGCGAAGACGCCGGTATCGCCCGCCATGGTCGGGCGCGCCGATCCCGATGTGATCCGCAGCCAGTACTATCCGACGACCCGCAACGTGCTGCTGCAGAAGGGCGGCGTCAGCAACAAGGTCCAGACCTTCGTCGACGACAAGCTGAACGGGTTTCTCGAGGCGATCGCGGCCGAGACCGATCCGGCCAAGCGCCTGGCGCTGGTCGCCGACGTTCAGAACTACGTCATCGACCAGGCCTACACGATTCCCGTCTTCGAGGAGCCGCAGGCCTTTGCGGCCTCGCCGCGCCTGAAAGATTTCACCTTCGAAGCGGTCGGCCGGCCGAGCTTCTATGCCGCCTGGCTGGCGCCGAAGTAACAGATGGTCCGCTACCTGATCGGACGTGTCGGCCAAGCCCTGGCGGTCCTGGCCGTCACCTTCACGGCGGCCTTCCTGCTGCTGCAGGTGCTGCCGGGCGACGCCGTCATGATCAAGTTCATGAGCCCCGAGATGGGGCTCAATGTCGAGCAGATTGCCGAAATCCGCGCCTCGTACGGTGCCGACCTGCCGCTGTGGCAGCGCTACCTCACGACCGTGGGCAATTTCCTCACCGGCAATTTCGGCTATTCGATCCAGGCCGGCGTGCCGGTGAGCCAGCAGCTCGCGACCAACCTGCCGCCGACCCTGCTGCTCGCCTCGTTGGCCTTCGTCGCGGCCCTGGTTCTCACCATCGCGCTCGCGGCGCTCTCGAACGTGACGGGGATGGAATGGCTGCGCGCGGCCCTGCAGTCGCTGCCGTCGCTCTTCATCTCCGTGCCGGTGTTCTGGCTCGGCATCATGCTGATCCAGGTCTTCTCGTTCCAGCTCGGCCTTGTTTCGGTGATCAGCCCCGGCCCGGTCGAGCGGTTGGTCCTGCCGGTGGTCACGCTCGCAATCCCGATCTCCGCACCGCTCGCCCAGATCCTGATGCGCAACATCGATGAAGTGCTGACGCAGCCCTTTGTCGCTGTCGCACGCGCCAAGGGCGCGTCGCGCAACTGGGTGCTGTGGAAGCATGTCGCGCGCAATGCCGTGCTGCCGACCTTGACCATCGCCGGCGTCCTGTTCGGTGAGCTCCTGGCCGGTGCGGTGGTCACCGAGGCGGTCTACGGGTTGAACGGCCTGGGTGGCCTCACCTACCAGGCCGTCGGCAACCACGACACGACCGTCCTGCAGGCCATCGTCGTGATCTCGGCCCTGGCCTTCGTCACCATCAATCTCGTGGTCGACCTGCTCTATCCGGTCCTCGATCCGCGGCTCGGCCGCACGCTGGGAGCGGCGACATGAGCAGCGAGACCAGCGACACCCAGCTCACCTCGCTGGCCTGGCTTGGCCGCCTGAAAAGGGTGCCGGCGAGCCTCGCGCTGTCCTGGGCCGTCGTGGCGATCGTGCTCTTATGGGCGGCGCTGCCGCAGCTCTTCACCGGCTACAGCGGCACCGAGGGCGTGCCTGGCGAGCAACTGCGCGCGCCCAGCCTGGAGCATGTGCTGGGCACCGATGGTCTGGGCCGCGACGTCTATGCCCGCATCGTCTATGGCGCGCGATACTCGCTGAGCGGCGCCTTCGTCGCCGTCACCGTCGGTCTGCTGATCGGCACCTTGCTCGGCCTGATCGCGGGCTCGCGCGACGGCTGGTCCGATGCCGTCATCATGCGCCTGGTCGATTCGCTGCTGGCGGTGCCGTCGCTCCTGCTGTCGCTCAGCATCATCGTTTTGCTGGGGTTCGGCACCATCAACGTCGCGATCGCGGTGGGCGCTGTCGCCGTGGCGCGTTTCGCCCGTTTGGCGCGGTCGGAGGTCATGCGCGTGCGTCGCAGTGACTATGTCGAGGCGGCGTTCGGCAGCGGCGGCACCTTCTGGGCCGTCCTGCGCCGACATGTGCTGCCCAATTCGCTCACCTCGGTGATCGCGCTCGCCGCCCTGCAGTTCGGCTCGGCCATCCTGTCGATTTCGACCCTTGGCTTCCTGGGCTACGGCGCACCGCCGCCGACGCCGGAATGGGGCCTGCTGATCGCCGAGGGCCGCAACTATCTCTCGCGTGCCTGGTGGCTCACCGCGGCGCCGGGCCTCGTGGTGGTCCTGGTGGTGCTGTCGGCCGACCGCATCAGCAAGGCGATCCAGAAGACCGCACCATGACCCGTCCGTTGCTCGAGATCGAAGACCTGGCGATCACCTACAAGACTGGCGATCACCATCAACAGGTCGTCCACGGCGTGTCGTTCAGCGTGCACCCTGGCGAGGTAGTGGCCCTGGTGGGCGAATCCGGCTCGGGCAAGACCACTACGGCGCAGGCCGTGCTCGGCCTGCTGGCCGGCAACGGGCGCATCGAGCGCGGAGCCATCCGGCTCAGCGGCAACGACATCGCCCATTGGTCGCAGAAGCGGCTCGACAGCATCCGCGGCGCCGTGGTCAGCCTGATCCCACAGGACCCCGGCAATTCGCTCAATCCGGTGCGCACCATCGGCTCGCAGTTGGCCGAGGTGCTTCGGATCCACAAGCGCGGCGATCGTCGGGAGATCAATGCGCGCGTGCTCGACCTTCTGACCCGCGTCGGGCTGACGCCGGCCGAGATGCGGGCCAGGCAGTATCCGCACGAACTCTCGGGCGGCATGAAGCAGCGTGTGCTGATCGCCATCGCCGTGGCGCTCAACCCGGCGCTGATCGTTGCCGACGAGCCGACCAGCGCGCTCGACGTCACGGTGCAGCGCCGCATCCTCGACCTGATCGACGAGCTCCGGCGCGAGAACGGCACGGCGGTGCTGTTGGTGACCCACGATCTCGGCGTCGCCGCCGACCGCGCCGACCGGCTGGTGGTCCTGCAGAACGGCCGTATCCAGGAGCAAGGACCTGTGAAGGAAGTCCTGGCCGCGCCGCGCAGCGCCTATACCCGCCGCCTGCTGTCCGACGCGCCGTCGCTCGCCAAATCGCGACCCGAACGGCGGGCGCCGGGCGAGCAGGCCGACTTTGCCGTCGTCGTCGAAGGCCTGACCCACGATTTCCCGGTCGCCGGCGACGCGAAAAGCTTTCGTGCGCTGGAACAGGTGTCCTTCAAGGTGAGGCGTGGCACCACGCACGCCATCGTGGGTGAATCGGGCTCGGGCAAGACCACGGCAGTACGCAGCGTCGTCGGCTTCCTGAAACCGACGGCCGGCCGCATCCTGGTCGACGGCGTCGATCTCACGACCCTGAAGGGCGAGACGCTGCGGCGTTTCCGCAAGCATATCCAGCTCGTCTACCAGAACCCCTATGGTTCGCTCGATCCCAGGCAGACGGTGTTCAAGATCATCGAGGAGCCGCTGTTGAACTTTGAGCCGATGCCCGTCGCCGACCGCGCGCGCAAGGTGCGCGACATGATGCAACGCGTCGGCTTGCCGGAGCCCTTCCTGGAGCGCCATCCGCGTGCCCTGTCCGGTGGCCAGCGCCAGCGCGTGGCGATCGCCCGCGCCCTGGTGCTCGATCCGCGGGTGCTGGTCCTGGACGAGGCGGTTTCGGCGCTCGATGTCACGGTGCAGGCGCAGATCCTGGCCCTGCTCGACGAATTGCAGAAGGCGCTGGGGCTCACCTATCTCTTCGTTTCGCACGATCTCGCGGTCGTGCAGCAGATCTCCGACACCGTCTCGGTCATGCACAAGGGCCGCCAGGTCGACGGCGGGCCGATCGACAAGGTCTTCGTGCGACCCGATAGCGACTATACCCGCGAACTGATCGATGCCATTCCGGGCCGCACCATGCCGGTCCTTGCATCGCCCGCGATCTCCCTACAAGGTTGACCTGATGACCACGACGACGCCCAAAAGACTGGGCTTTTTCACCCGTCTGCTCGACCAGGCCACTGCGGCCGAGCGCTATCGGCTGGCGACCGAGCAGATCCAGCATGCCGAGCGCTACGGCTTCGATTCGGCCTGGATCGCCCAGCACCATTTCCACGAGGGCGAGGGCGGGTTGCCGGCGCCGTTCGTGTTCCTGGCCCAGGCGGCGGTGCAGACCTCGCGCATCCGGCTGGGCACCGGCATCGTCACCCTGCCGTTGGAGCTGCCGGTGCGCGTGGCCGAGGACGCCGCCGTCACCGACCTGATATCGGGTGGGCGCCTCGAAGTCGGCGTCGGACCAGGCGGCAACCTCACGGCGTTCACCGCCTTCGGTCTCGATGCCAACGACCGCCACAAGCTGATGAACGGCAATCTCGAGCTGATGCGCACCGCCTGGGGCGGCGGCGCCTTGCCGGGCGGCGACAAGCTCTATCCGGCGAGCCCGACCCTGGTCGATCGCATCTGGCAGGCGACCTTCAGCGCCGAAGGCGCCCGCCGCGCCGGTCTCGCCGGCGACGGCCTTATGCTGTCGCGTACCCAGCCGCGCTCGCCCGACGCACCCAAGGCGCTGCTGTCGGACATCCAGAATCCAATGATCGACGCCTATCTCGAGGCGCTGCCCAAGGGGCGCCAGCCGCGCATCCTCGCCTCGCGCACGGTGTTCATCGCCGACGATACCAAGGAGGCGATGCGCCTGGCCGAGATCGGCGCGACCAGGATGCGCCATCGGCTCGCCGCCACGGGCAACCTGTCATCGGGCAGCCTGGTCGGCGATCTTATCGCGGCCTTCGACGTGCACCTCGGCACGCCGGAGCAGGTGGTCGCCTCGCTGCAGGCTGACGATACGCTGCGGCGCGCCACCGATCTCACCATGCAGGTCCATTCGATCGATCCACCGCATCCGTTCATCCTGCGCTCGATCGAGCTGATGGCCGAGCAGGTGGCGCCGGCGCTGGGCTGGGTGCGCAACGACAACGCTGCCGAGCGGCGCGTCGCCTGAAGAGACTCCGGGAAGGGAAACAATGTCCGATGTGATCGACACGCTGGCCGGCATTGCGCCGGGATCGCCGCTCGACGCGATCCGTAACCAGCGCCTGCAGGCGCGCACGCATGCGCAGGCGAGCTACGATTCGCTGTTCAAGCCGTTGACCGAAGCGGACGCCACGAAGCTCGAGCGCATCGCCATCGCCTGCTTCGTCGCCGGCCTGCACGGCCGACCCGAGATGGAAGCTTTCTACGACACGGCGCTGGCCGAAGCCGGCGCGCCGGCTGCCTGGAAGGGCGCGATCGCTGCGGCCATCGCGTCGGCCAAGGGGGAGGGTCCCTATGGCCACTATCCCAAGGGACCGCTCAGCGCCGAGGACAAGACGGGTCCGGTGTTCAAGGTCGGCGCCGCGGAGAAGAGCGCACTCGGCGCGCGTCTGGCTGCCGCGTTCGAGCACACGCACATGCTGGTGTTCCATCCGCGCGATTCCGCCCCAACCTACCTGCAGGCGCTGGTCGATGCCGGCTGGTCGACAACGGGCATCGTGGTGATCTCCCAGCTCGTCGCCTTCCTCTCCTACCAGATCAGGGTCGTCGCAGGGTTGCGCGTTCTGAAAGCGAGGCCCGCATGAGCGACAAGGTCCTTCCGACGCCGCCGCATGTCGAGCCCGTGGTCTTCACGCGCGACATGCTCGACTGGCTGCCCTGGCTCGAGCCGATGGCCGAGCAGGATCTGACGGCGCGCCACATGGCGGGCCTGGTCGACGCGGCGCGCGCCAAGTCGGCCTATTTCCGGCTGCTGGTGCGCGACCCCGAGGTGCTCGAGCACCGCACCAAGACGGACAAGGACATCTTCTACAATCCGGAGGCGGGCCTGCCGCGCGCCGAGCGCGAGCTCGCCGCCGCCGCCACCTCGCGCTTCAACGGCTGCATCTACTGCGCCTCGGTTCATGCGCGGTTCGCCGCGACCTATTCCAAGCGCGTGGAGGACGTCGACCGCCTGCTCGACAAGGGCGTGGACACCGATCTCGACGCCCGCTGGAACGCCATCGTCGCCGCCTCCGTGGCGCTCACCTCGACGCCCATCGCTTTCGGGCCCGAGCACGTCGACGCCCTGCGCAAGGTCGGCCTGGACGAGGCGTCGATCGTCGACGTCATCAATGCCGCGTCGTTCTTCAACTGGGCGAACCGGCTGATGCTGTCCCTGGGCGAGCCGGCGGCACCCGAAAAGCCCTGAGGCACGCGATCCCCGCGACGCGGCCAGTGGCGGCAGGTTCCCTGCCGCGCAACCTTCGTCTTCACATTCCGTTGGTTTCGGCAGCCAGCGGAGGGAATGATGACAGTTGCGCGCAGGAAGGCAGCGCACGCCCAGCGGGGCAAGGCGGACGTCAAGCCGCACGATGCGCTGGTCCTCCTTACGGCCGAGCACAACGAGATCGACAAGCTGGCCCGTGAGTTCGAGCGCCTGCGCAAGGTCGCCGACGCCGTCGACAAGGGCAAGGCGGCGCTGCGACTCTGCCATGCGCTGGAGCGCTATGCGGCAATCAAGCACGAGGTCTTCTATCCGGCCGCCGATTCGGTACTGGTAGGTGAGGACAAGGAGTTGCTGGGCGAGGCGCAGGTGAAGCACGACGGCATCCAGGACCTGATCGAGAAGGTGGAGAACACGCCGGCGGGCGATCCATCCTTCGACGCCACGGTGACCGTGCTTGCCGAGCAGGCCGGCCAGCTGATGAAGCAGGAAGAGGAGGAGCTCTTCCCGCGCCTGCGCCATTCGCGCCTCGACCTTTTGGGCACCGGCGAGCGGATGGCGGCACGTAAGGCCCAGCTCGACACCGCGCCCATCGATCGCGAGCGGGTTCGGCAGGCCCGCAAGGTGATGAGCGGCCGTTAAATCCGCAACCCCAACGACCCCGTTCCGTTGCTTTCTAGTGACTACGTTGCGCAATGTGTGTGGTGGGAGGCGGGCGATTCCTGACAATGGCATCATGCAAAACAGCACCGAACCTGCTCCTCCTTCGTCGGTGCTGAGCCACGGCGGACGTGTGCTGCCGGCGGTGACCGTCGACACCTATAATGAGGAGCTGCGCGACGAGGACGGTTTCGTCGGCGATCGCGCCAGCGGCCGTGCGTTCCGTGCCATTCTCGAGGATTGGCGCGACAAGTTGCGCGCCCAGGGCGACGATCCGTTTGGCGATGTCCCAACACAGGAAATCTCCAAGTCCAAGCTCGACAAGGTGCTGGCTGCCGACGATCCGCTGGCGGCAGGTCTGGTCCACACCGCGGTCGAGGAGTACGCCGTAGAACTCGCCACCGTCGTACGCCGTTTCCTTCGGCTGAAGAACTGGCACGGCACCGAGC
>JAEZHS010000005.1 GCA_023436825.1 Pseudomonadota bacterium
CATTACTGGTGCTCGTGACCCCTCCGCCCGCTACGCGGGCACCTCCCCTTCGCGGCTTCCGCGAAGGGGAGGAATGTTGATCTTACCTGATCATCGCCCTGAGCTTCGACGACAGCAGGTCGGCCACCAGCACCAGGGCCAGGATCACGATCACGCAGGCGGCCGTGTCCTCGTAGGCGAAGAGCTTCATGGAGCTGATGAGCTCGAAGCCGATGCCGCCGGCGCCGACCATGCCGAGCACGGTCGAGACTCGGATGTTGGTCTCGAAGCGGTAAAGCACGACGCCGATCCAGGTCGGCAGGACCTGCGGCAGCACGCCGAAGACGATGCGCTGCAGGGTGCCGGCGCCGGCGGCGCGCAGCGCGTCGAGCGGGCCCTCGTCGATCTCCTCGATCGCCTCGGCGAAGAACTTGCCCAGCATGCCGGCGCCATGCAGCGCGATGGCCAGCACGCCGGCGAACGGCCCCAGCCCGACCGCCGCCACGAAGATCAGCGCCAGGATGATCTCGTTGATGCCGCGCATCACGTTCAGCACCTGGCGCAGGCCGTGGAACACCCAGGCATAGGGCGAGAGGTTGCGCGCGGCGAAGAAGCAGACCGGCAGCGCCAGCACGATGCCGAGCAGGGTGCCCCACAACGCGATCTGCACCGTCTCGATGGCCGGCCGTATGAGCTTCTCCATGAAGGCGAAGTTGGGCGGCAGCATGCGGCCGACGAAATCGGCGATCCACGGCAGGCCGGCGATGAAGTCGGCGATGCTGAGCTTGGTGCCGGCCGCCGACCACCACAGCACGGCGACCGACAGGCCGACGACGGGCACCAGGATCCACCAGCCGAGGGGTCCGCGCGGCCGCGTGACGACGAACTGCAAGGACATGGTCAGGCCCTCTCTTCGACAGCGGCGGCGGCGATGACGGCCTCGGCGGCAGCGCGGCGGCGCTCGGTGAGGCGCTGTGCGGCGTCGAGCACGTTGGCGTCGTCGAGGCCGGGATAGATGCGGCGGATGACGTCGCCCGACACGCCGGCCGGCGGCCCGTCATAGACGACCTCGCCGGCGGAGAGGCCGACGATACGCTCGCCGAACTCCAGCGCATAGTCGATCTGGTGCAGGTTGCAGAGCACGGCGATGTTGGACTCCTTGCAGCTCTGCTTGAGGTAGGTGAGCACGATGCGCGAGGTCTTGGGATCGAGACTCGCCACCGGCTCGTCGGCCAGCATGAACTTCGGCTGCTGCGCCAGCGCACGGGCGATGCCGACGCGCTGCTGCTCGCCGCCCGACAGGGCGTCGGCGCGATTGTCGGCCTTGTGGCTCATCGCGACTTGTTCCAGGCAATGCCGCGCGATCTTCACGTCGGCCTCGGGAAAGAGCTGCAGGCTGCTCAGGACCGGCGAGAGGTCGGCCATGCGGCCGACCAGCACGTTCTTCAGCACGCTGAGCCGCTTCACCAGATTGTGCTGCTGGAAGATCATGGCGACGTTCCGCCGGAGCAGGCGCAGGTCGCGGGCGCTGGAGCGGAACGGCGTGCCCTCGACGACGATCTCGCCGGCGGTCGGCTCGGCGAGGCGGTTGATGCAGCGCAGCAGCGTCGACTTGCCGGCGCCGGACGGACCCAGCACGACGACGAACTCGCCGGGCCGGATCGACAGGCTGACGTCCTTCAGCGCCAGGTGCGCGCCGTAGGACTTGGCGAGACCGCGGATCTCGATCATCGCTACTTCTGCTTCTTGAGATCGATGTTGGCGAGCTTGGCGGTCTCGCGCACCACGTCGTAGGCCTGGTCGTTGGTCGCCTTGAAGCCGTTCAGCTTGCCCTGGTCGGACCAGTTGAGATCCTTGGTGGCCAGGAACGCCGCCTTGACCTTCTCCTTCAGCTCGGGCGAGAGGTCCTTGCGCCATACCATCGGCGATTCGGGGATCGGCGGTGAGCGCCACACGACCTCGATCTCGTCGGCCTTGATGTGCCCCTTGGCGATCGCGGCATCGAGGATGCGGTCGGCGATGGTGGCGGCGTCGACCTTGCCGTTCGCCACGGCGACGGCGTTGGCGTCATGCGCACCGGTGAAGATCACCGTCTTGAAGTCGCGCTTGGGCTCGATCCCCGCCTTCAGGAGACCGGCCAGCGGGAAGGCGTAGCCCGAGGTCGAGGCGGGATCGACGAAGGCGAAGTTCTTGCCCTTGAGATCCTCGAGCGTTTTGATGCCGCTCGACTTCTTGGCGATGATCTGGCTGTGATAGTAGGTGCGGCCGGCCTTGGCAGTCTCGGCGATGGCGAAGGCTTCGACCGGCGTCACCGTGGTGGCGAGCACGTAGGAGAACGGCCCGAGATAGGCGATGTCGAGATGCTTGGCGCGCAGCGCCTCGATGACGCCGTTGTAGTCCGTGGCGACGAACCCCTGGACCTTCATGCCGAGGTTCTTCTCGAGCGCATCGAGGATGTCCTTGCTCTGCGCCAGCATGGCGCGCGAATCCTCGGACGGGATCAGGCCGACCCTGAGGACCTGCTGCTGAGCCCGGGCGTTGCCTGCAAGCAGCGCGCCAACGGCCGAGCCACTGACGAGTGCTCCGAGTGTGCGACGTGTGATCTTGGTCATTGTTTCCTCCGTAGTCGTTTCTTGTCAGGCGGCCATTTCGGCTAAAAGCGTCTCCCGGCGTCCGATGAAGTTGCGGCCACGGTCGCCGGCCAGCGCGTCGTCGACCAGCGCCTGCCAGTCGGGCGCGGCGATGCCGTGATCGGTGGCGCTGGGCGAGATGCCCAGCCGCTTCAGGAAGCCTTCGAGCCGTGCGGCGCCGGCTGGAAGATCGGAGCCGAAGATGCGCTTCAGCGAGGCATCGCAGGCCGGGTCGCAGCCAGCGACGGCGCGCATCACCATGGGCAGGCTGAACGAGCAGGCGATGCCGTGCGGCACGCCGTGATGCAAGGTGAGATGATAGGAGAGGGCGTGGGCGAGCGCCGTCCGGGTGTTGGAGAAGGCGAGCCCGGCGAACAGGCTGGCGCGGGCGAGGCGGGTGCGCAGCGCCTCGCTGCCGAGATCGTCGGCCAGCAGCGGCAGGGCCTCCAGCACCTCGCGCGCGGCCGTCTCGGCGAGGGTGCTCGAGACCGGGTTGGCGTTGACGTTCCAGATGCTTTCCAGCGCATGGCTCAGCGCATCGAGGCCGGTGCTGACGGTGACCGCGCGCGGCAGGCCGAGCGTCAGCAGGGGGTCGACCAGCGCCGTCTCGGGATGGAGCGTCTCGCGGGCCAGCGAGTACTTCTTCATGGCCTCGGTGTCCCACACCGTGGCCCAGGAGGTGACTTCGCTGCCGGTGCCGGACGTCGTCGGGATCGCGACGATCGGGGTGCGGGCGAGCGCCTCGCCGCCCGTGCCGGTCTGGAGGTGTCGTTTCACCCTGTCGAAATCGCCGTCCGCGGCGGCCAGGACCTTGGCCGCGTCCATCACAGAGCCGCCGCCCAGTGCCACGATGGCCTCCACCGGCTGTATCGCCGAGGCATAGGTGCGGCAGGACTCGGCGAGGCCCGAGAAGTTAGGATTGGGGCCGATGTTGCGCACCATGACGGCCGGGTTGCCGGCCATGGCGACGACACGGCGCGTCAGGTCGGCGAAGACGCCGCCGCCGTTGGCGTCGTCATAGGTGACGAGGCAATAGGCGCGCCCGGCCAGGATCTTGCCCAGCGTATCGAACACGCCGGCCCCGAACTTCACGTCCACCGGATTGCGGTAGCGCCACATCCGCGCTCTCTCCCGAACTGTTCGTCTTCCTTGGTGGACAATCTTCGATGCGGGGCTAACATTCATCCAATTCAAAGTTTCTCGATCATCCATTGAGAAAATCAATATGAGGCACACCCAGCTCCGGTCGTTCCACGCGGTGGCGCAAGGCGGCAGCTTCACGGCCGCCGCCCGCGAGCTCGGCGTCAGCCAGCCCACCATCACCACCCAGGTGAAGTCGCTGGAGGACGAGTTCGGCATAGAGCTGTTCGTGCGTCGCGGCCGGCGCATCGAGCTCACCGAGACCGGCACCGGACTTCTCGACATCACGCGCCGCCTGTTCGCTGACGAGAAGGAAGCGGCCGACTACCTGAACGAGACGCGCGAGCTCAAGACGGGGCACCTGCGCGTCGGGGCGGTCGGGCCGTACCATGTCACCGACATGCTGGCGGCCTTCAATGCGCGCTATCCCGGCCTCTATGTCTCGGTGACGATCGGCAACTCACGGCAGACCGTCGCCGACCTGCTGGACTATCGCACCGACGTCGCGGTGCTGGCCCATGTCGAGCCCGATCCTCGGCTGGTCGCGATTCCCTATCGCCAGCACCGGGTTGTGGTGATGTGCCCTTCCGATCATGCCTTTGCCCGCCGTCGCGGCATCCGCGCGCGCGACATGCAGGGGCAGCGTCTGATCGTGCGCGAGGCCGGCTCGACGACACGTCTCGCCTTCGATCGGGCGATGCAGAAGGTGAGCGTCGAGCCGCAGGTGGTGATGGAGATCGGCAGCCGCGAATCGATCCGCGAGGCCGTGGCCAAGGGGATCGGGCTCGGCGTGGTCTCCGAGGCGGAATTCATCCCCGACCCGCGCATCCGTGCCTTGCCGGTCACGGAT
>JAEZHS010000036.1 GCA_023436825.1 Pseudomonadota bacterium
CCCCACCCTCCCTGCGGCGCGCGGGCCGGGGCCCGGTCCGGAAGAAGAAGACCCTAAGGCCTGACTGGCTCAGCCGGCGGGATGGTGAGGCTGCGCGCCTCGATCACCGCCTGCGTCCGCGAGCGCACGCCGAGCTTGCGCAGGATCACTGTGACGTGGGCCTTCACCGTGGCCTCGCCGACGCCGAGCTTGTAGGCGATCTGCTTGTTCTGATCGCCCTGCACCATCAGCGCCAGCACGCGCCATTGCTGCGGCGTGAGCTGGGCCGCGCGCTGGGCGAAGGAATCGACCGGCGTGTCCTCGGCCGGTGCGAAGATCTCGCCGTCCAGCACGGCTCGGACCGTGTTGGCGATCTCCTCCAGCGAGGCGGACTTGTCGATATAGGCCGAGGCGCCGAACTCGTAGGCGCGCCGGATCACGGCCGCCTCGCGTGCCGCCGAGACGACGATGATCGGCACCGTCGGATGGTCGGAGCGCAGCAGGGCGAGCCCGGTCAGGCCGTCCATGCCCGGCATGTCGAGATCGAGCAGCAGGGCATCCGTCTCGGGCTCGCGCTCCAGAGCCGTCTGGACCTGCGCCAAGCTGCCGGCCATCGCGACCACAGCGCCGGCGAACGCCTGGCCCAGCGCCGATGCGAGCGCATCGCGCACCATCGGATGGTCGTCGGCGATCAGGAAGGTGAGTTTTTCTCCGGACATTCGCTCTTGCTTCGGTTGCCTGCCGACAGTGACGACCGGCGGCTTGCCGGGTCAAGACCCGCCGATGCTGCGTCGCGGCACGAGTTTGTCGCGACGCACAATCCTGTCCACCTTGGACGTTGGTCGAATTGCGTGCCTTGCGTCTGACACTTTACACCAACTGCAAGATGGGACGCTTGCAGGTGCCCGTCGCTATTGGGGAGCAAACAAAATGGCCATGGCAGCAACGGCCGGCAGCGGCACAGTCGTAACGCGGGAGGAGGAACGTCGCGTCATCTTCGCCTCGTCCCTCGGCACCGTCTTCGAATGGTACGACTTCTATCTCTCCGCCACTCTGGCGCCGTTCTTCGCGGCGTTGTTCTTTCCGCCGGGCAACGAGACGGCGGCGCTGTTGTCGGCCTTCGCCGCCTACGCGGCGGGCTTCCTGGTGCGCCCGTTCGGCGCCCTGGTGTTCGGCCGTCTGGGTGACCTGGTCGGCCGCAAGTACACCTTCCTCGTCACCATCCTGTTCATGGGCGCCTCGACCTTCGCGGTCGGCTTGCTGCCGACCTTTTCGGCGGTTGGCTGGCTGGCGCCGGTGCTGATGGTGACCTTGCGCCTGATCCAGGGCCTGGCGCTGGGCGGCGAGTATGGCGGTGCCGCGACCTACGTCGCCGAGCACGCGCCGAACGGCCGCCGCGGCTACGCCACGAGCTGGATCCAGACCACGGCGACGCTCGGCTTCTTCATGTCGCTCGCCGTGATCGGCGCCTGCCGCTACTACATGGACCCCAAGGTCTTCGCCGAGTGGGGTTGGCGCATCCCGTTCCTGGTGTCGCTGATCCTGCTGATCTTCTCGGTCTATATCCGGCTGAAGCTGAACGAATCCCCACTGTTCCAGCAGATGAAGGCGGAGGGCAAGGGCTCCAAGTCGCCCCTGACGGACAGCTTCTTCCGCTATCCCAACAACCGCTTCGTGCTGCTGGCGCTGTTGGGCGCGACGGCGGGCCAGGGCGTGGTCTGGTACACCGGCCAGTTCTACGCGCTGTTCTTCCTGCTGATCACGCTCAAGCTCGACTACGTGGCGGCCTACTCGCTGGTCGGCGTCTCGCTGCTGATCGGCACGCCGTTGTTCGTCTTCTTCGGGTGGCTGAGCGATCGCATCGGGCGGCTCAAGATCATCATGGCCGGCTGCCTGATTGCCGCCGTGACCTACTTCCCGCTGTTCGGGGCACTCACGAACGCCGTGAACCCCGACCTCGCGGCGTTCCAGGCCAAGACCAAGATCTCGGTCACGGCCGATCCGGCGCAGTGCAACTTCCACATCTTCGTCGGTCCGTGGTCGAAGTTCACCGAATGCGACCGCGCCAAGGATGCGCTGACCAAGGCCGGCCTCTCCTTCACCTCGGTGTCGGGTGCGCCGGGCTCGTCGGTCGTGATCGCCATCAACGACAAGAAGCTCGAAGGCTTCGACGCCAAGGACGGCTTGCCCAAGCTGAACGCGGCGCTGAAGGACGCAGGCTTCGTCGCCGGCGCCGACCTCAAGAAGGTCAACTGGTTCGTGGCCGAGCTGATCCTGGTGATCTTCCTCGTCTACGTGACCATGGTGTACGGACCGATCGCGGCATTCCTGGTCGAGCTGTTCCCGACCAACATCCGCTACACATCGATGTCGTTGCCCTATCACATCGGCAACGGCTGGTTCGGCGGCATGCTGCCCCTGCTGGCGACTGCACTGGTCGCCTGGTCGGGCGACATCTACTACGGCCTGTGGTACCCGATCGTCATCGCCATTATGTCGCTGATCATCGGGACACTCTTCCTGCGCGAGACCAAGGACGTGGACATCACGAAATAGGTCGACGCACGATCCAAGAACGAACCGGCGGCCGCGCGGCCGCCGGTTTCTTTTTTGTCCCATTGTCATCCCGAGCCCAGCGAGAGACCTTTCAGGCAGCAGGAAAGGTCCCTCGGCCTGCGGCCTCGGGATGACAGTTTTTTCAGGGATCCGACCATGAATCTCGACGCCATCGCCATCGGCCACAACCCGCCCGAGGACGTGAACACCGTCATCGAAGTGCAGATCGGCGGCGAGCCCGTGAAATACGAGATGGACAAGGCCGCGGGCACCCTGGTGGTAGACCGCTTCCTCTACACGCCGATGCGCTATCCCGGGAATTACGGCTTCGTGCCCCATACGCTGTCCGACGACGGCGATCCGATCGACGTGCTGGTCGCTAACACGCGCCCCATCATCCCCGGCGCGGTGATGAACGTGCGGCCGATCGGCGTGCTGCGCATGGAGGATGACGGCGGCGGCGACGAGAAGATCATCGCCGTACCCTCGTCACGTATCACCCAGCGCTACGTCGCCGTGAAGACGCACACCGACCTGCCGGACATCACGCGCCACCAGATCGAGCACTTCTTCGTCCACTACAAGGACCTCGAGCCCGGCAAGTGGGTGAAGCTTCTGGGCTGGGGTGACGTCGCGGAAGCCCGTCGCCTCATCGCCGAGGCGATCGAGCGCGCCAAGCGCAAATGAGGCTCTTGCCGGACCGAGGGCATTCAGGCCCGCGGTCCGGCAAGAGCCCAGCAGCGGAAGACGTCGCGGGTCTCGTCGTCCATGGGAAAGAAGCTCTCGACGCGCAGCTCCTGCAGCGTGACGTCGCGCGGCGTGCCAAGCGTGGCGATGGCCGTGAACAGCCTGAGCGCCGTCCGGCCCTTCTGGAAGAGCATCGGCAGCACGGGGCCGTCGCCCGCCGACGGCGCCGCCTGCGCCATCGCGGCCCGCACGCCGGGATATCGTGTAAGCCGCTGAGCCAAGGCTGCCGTCTGCTTCGTGCCGTCGACCGCTGCGTCGGCTTCGACGCTCTGCACGAAGTAACGGACGACCTCCGTCCAGTTTGTCAGGTGCGGTTTCAGCACGTCGGGCCCCACGAGCGCGTCGGCGAGGTTGATCGAGGCGCCGGGCTTCAGCGGCCCGACCAGGAACTCGACCATCGCTACGGCGCCCTTGTTGGCCTGCAAGAGGTTCCAGCGGCGATCGACGACGACGGCGGGGAAGGGCTCCTGCTGGCTCAGCATGTAGTCGAGGGCGCCGCGGATGGGCGCCAGTGGCTCGGCGCCGAGATCGGCCTCGCTCCAGGCCGGCGCGAAACCGGCGGCCAACAACAGCTCGTTGGCCTGGCGCAACGGCATGTCGAGGGCCGACGACAGGCGCAGGACCATGTCGCGGCTGGGCCTGGTGCGGCCGAGCTCGAGGAAGCTGAGATGCCGTTGCGAGCATGCGGCTGCCGTCGCGAGTCGGAACTGCGAAAGGCCGCGTCGTTTGCGCCACCAGGCTAGTCGGGCAGGGAAGGCGGACGAGGCTGGCATGACTACCTGGGATGTAGTTGATCGGCGAAGGTCGGGCCGGGATAGTGCCGCACGAAGGATGTCCTGATGAAGATCGCTTTTGCCGGATTCTTTGCCATCCGCCTCGCCGAGATGGTGCGCGCCAGGCTGTCGATTCCCTGCGGGGCCGTCGAGGGCGACGAGACGGCGATTCTGCCGGACCTGGGCGATGCCGACGTGCTGGTGTCGATGGGCTTTACGCCGCCCATGGCCGAGGCCGCGCCGCGCCTGCGCCTCGTGCAGGTGCCGGGCGCAGGCCTCGACCGAATCGATCGCAGCGTCATGCGGCCGGGCCTGCGGCTCGCCAACGCCTACGGTCACGAGGCCGGCATCGCCGAATACATCATGGGCGCGATGCTGTCGCTGACGCGTTCGTTCGGCAGCCTCGATGCCAGCCTGCGCAAGGGCCGATGGGACAGCCAATGGGCGGTCGGCACGCCCATGCCGCCGCCGTCGCCCGAATTGGCCGGCAAGACGCTGGGCATCCTGGGCTTCGGCCATATCGGCGAGGCGCTTGCCCGCCGCGCTGCGGCCTTCGACATGCAGGTCTGCGCCGTGCGGCGACAGGCCCAGAAGGACGTGCCGGCAGGCGTCTCCTTCATCGGCGGTCCGGATCGTGTCGACGAGGTGCTGGGTCGCGCCGACTATCTCGCCATCACGCTCTCGCTCTCGCCCGAGACGCGCAACCTGCTGGACGATCGCCGATTGAGCCTGATGAAGCCCTCCGCCTACCTGATCAATGTCGCGCGGGCCGAGATCGTCGACGAGGATGCGCTCTACCGCGCGCTGGGCGGCGGCCGGCTGGCCGGCGCCGCCCTCGACGTCTGGTACCGGTATCCAACGGCGCCCGGACCGACCTTGCCCGCCAACCGGCCCTTCCATGAACTCGGGAACGTGATCCTGACGCCGCACGTCTCCGGCTGGACCGAGGGCATGCTCGAGGCGCGGGCGAAGCTCATAGCGGCCAACATCGAGCGCACGGCGCGCGGCGAGCGGCCGCTGAACGAGATCGACTCGCAGTGAGCAGCTGGCAGCGGCGCCTGCCGTTCTACTATGGCTGGCTGATCATCGGCGTCGCCTTCGTGACCATGGCGATCGCCGTCACGGCGCGTACGTCCTTCTCGCTGCTGTTGCCGCCCCTGATCCAGGAGTTCGGCTGGCATCGCGGCCTTGTCGCCGGCGCCTTCTCCTTCGGCTTTCTGGTGTCGGCGGTGCTGGGCCCGATCGTCGGCCGCGTCATGGATCGCAAGGGCCCGCGCATCGTGATCGAAACCGGCGTGGTCATGGTGGCAACCGGTCTTCTGCTCGCGACCGTCATCGCCAATCCCTGGCAGTTCTACGCCACGCTCGGCGTGATGGTGGGCGCGGGCGCCAACCTGATGACCTTCACCGCCCATTCGCAGTTCCTGCCACACTGGTTCGCCCGCCGCCGTGCGCTCGCCATCAGCGTCGCCTTCTCCGGTGTCGGTGTCGGCGCCATCGTGCTGCTGCCCTGGCTGCAATCGATCATCGAGCGCGAGGGCTGGCGGCAGGCGTGCTGGGTCATGGGCCTGCTCATCCTGTTCGTCCTGGGACCGCTCAATCTCTTCGTCCGCCGCCGGCCGCAGGACATCGGCTTGCTGCCCGATGGCGAATCGCACGCCGCCGCGGCGATGCCGCGTGCCCAGCCGAATGTCGTCGACCGCGACTGGGTGTCGGTCGAATGGACGCTGGCGCGTGCACTAAGGGCCGCGCGCTTCTGGTGGATCGCGCTCGGCTTCGTTTGCGCGTTGTTCGCCTGGTATGCCGTGCAGGTGCACCAGACCAAGTATCTTGTCGAGGTCGGTTTCTCGCCGATCGTTGCTGCCTGGGCGCTGGGCATCGTGAGCGTCGTCGCCATTCCCGGCCAGATCGGGCTCGGCGCCCTGTCGGACCGGATCGGCCGCGAATGGATATGGACCGCAGGCTGCGCGGGCTTCGCCATCTGCTATGTCTGCCTGATCGCGCTCGAACGCTCGCCGTCGCCAGTCCTGCTGTGGCTGATGGTGATCTCGCAGGGCTCGCTCGGCTATGCGCTCACCTCGGTGATGGGTCCGATCGTCGCGGAGATCTTCGAAGGACCGCACTACGGATCGATCTTCGGCATGCTCACAGTCGCGCTCATCGGCGGCGGCGCGGCCGGGCCCTGGCTCACTGGCGTCATCCACGATGTGACCGGCAGCTATCAGCTCGCCTTTCTCCTCGCCATCGCATGCTGCGTGGTGTCGGCGATGGCGATCTGGATCGCCGCCCCGCGCAAAGTGCGCCTGGTGCCGGGCCACGTTTAGCCGCAGCCCCCGGGTGGGCTCTAGTAGTTCGGCACAGGGATTTTGGCGCTCTATGGTCCGCCAAAATGGCTAGAACCAAAGTTGACTCTGTAAGCAACCTTAGTTATATTAATTTCGCGCTCGCCTCCCGGCGGCTCTGCTCTATGCATCGTTCATCCGATACTATTGCGCCCGGCGGCAGCCCTGCCGGGGCCAGGTTTGCGTCATTCCGAGCGATGCCCGCCCTCAGGGCGGTTCGGTCGGGGTGAGTGAAAACGGCCAGCGAAACTAGCGAAATTCAAAAAGGCCGAAGATTCAACGGCTTCGTCGGTGTTTGCGGGACCAGCGAAATCCAGCGAAATTCTTGCCGACCAGTGGTTCGAGCCAGGTACTCATCGTGTCGTTCCTGTCGCGTTTCAGGCGACAGCGCTCGACTGCCGCCAGGGGCCGAAAAGCGCAGGACATCAATGGCGGACATTTCCGACTGAGTCGCACGAACGCGATCCTGTTTGTCGTTCAGCCCGTCAAAACCCGTGGGACGAGCGCGATCCGACGCGGCGTCACCCGGGCGGATGCGCCGGCTTGGCGCGCTGGCCTGGCGGCGTGACAGCGCCGAACAGGATGGCGTCGATGATCTGCCGATAGCGCAGATGCAAATCGTCGATGGGAATCGGCGGCACAGCCTGGTTCGTGCCACGCGCGCCGTCACATAGCGTCTGGGCCAGCGCCTCGAACGTGACGCCGGGCTTCAGGCTGATCTGGCGGCGCGCTTCGAGCTCCTTCAGCAGGTCGACCACCTTGACCTGGAAGTCGATGGCGACCCTGATGATGATGTCGCGGCTGCGGCGGAACGCCTGATCGTTGATCTCCAGCGCGTGCGGTGAGCGGGCGAGCCGGCGGCGGGCGTCGCCATAGCGGACATTCATGGTCTCGACGAGGACATCGACCGCGCCGGCACCCGCTTCCATGGCCGTACGGCCGGCGGCGATGCCGTTGGCGATCGATGCGTGGTTGTAGAATTCCAGCCAGTAGCGGAACGCCTCCTCCTTGTTGGAGAAGTGATGATAGAGCGCGCGGCGGCTGAAGCCGCAGAGATGGGCGAGCCCGCTCATGGTCATCTGCTCGTAGCCATGGTCCAGGAACGCCTGCCGCAGTCTCGCTGCAAGATGTTCAGGTCGGGTTTTGGTCGAATCCATCCTTCTCATATTGCACAATAATGAGAAATGTGAGAAGTCCTCTCCTATGGGGATGGGGGTCTTCGGGCCCCTGTGACAAAGGCTCTAACTCCGGTTCGAAGCGATGGGAACGTCGAAATCGAGCGAGGCCGTCCACATCGCGCTGACAGCCGACGACATTGCCGGTCATCCCGGCCTGCACTCGGCCATCCGCCTGCAGTGCCGGGTCATGCAGCAGACCTACGACCGCAATCCCAGGCTCTCGTCGGTGTTCGGCTCCCAGCATCGCTGGTTGATGGGTCAGGTGGCGTTTGCTCTGCACTTCCGCAGCTGTTCATCGGGCAAGGGGGGTGGCATCAGCACCGCCCAGGTCCTCGATGCCGTCTCTCGGCATGGCGTTGCCAGCCGCAACACGGCGGATGCCTTCCTGAAGGAAATGCTGAAGTACGGCTTTGCCCGCTACGTGCCGGGTGCCGCGGACAGGCGCACGCGGCCGATCGAGCCGGCGGCGATCAGCCTCGAAGCGATACATGGCTGGATCGGCATGCACCTCGCGACGCTCGACCGGCTCGACCACGGGCGGCGGCTGGCTACGTATCTCGGCACACCAGGCGCGGTGGCCGCGCTGCATCCCGGCATCGCCGAAGGCCTGCTTTCGTCGGCCCGCGTGCGCAAGCCGGAGCGGACCTTCTCGCTGTTCACCTGGCTGAACAACGGCGGCGTGATCATGGACTGGCTGATTGCCGGCATCGAGGAGACCAACGCCGAGGCCGAGCGCGTTCCGACTTCCATCGGATCGATTGCCGTCATGGCGCAGCGGTTGAACCTGTCGCGCACCCACCTGTCGCGCAAGCTCAGGGACGCCGAAGCGCTTGGCAGCATCGGCTGGCAGGGCAAGCGCGGCGAATCGGTGATGTGGGTGTCGTCGGGTTTCCGCCGCGAATACGCGATGGCCCAGGCGGTGAAGCTGGCCATCATCGATAGCGCCTTCGCGGCCTGCTTCCGGCTGCCGCCGGTCGAGGTGTTGCCGTCGTCGCCCATGCCGCGACCGTCGCGCGGAGAGGCCCTCTACGACGCGGCCTGAGGCTCGCTCATATTTTCGCCGGCATAGCGCGCGCCGTTTGCAACTTTGGCTAGCGGCTGTCGACGTCGTGCGGCCGGCACGATGGTGCGTAAGAGGTACCTCCTACACCCGCCCCTCCGACACTTGTTGCGTCACTACAACCGGTGGAACCTTGCGAGGTTTTGCGCGGCGTAAAGTAAAGGGGGCCTAATGGGCACCAAGAAGCAGCCAGTGTCCGAGCTGGACGACGACATCGCGTCAATGCAGGGGCTGGTCGCCCGCCGGCCACTGGGGGAAGCGGAGGTGAAATCGCGCAAGGCCAGGCAGGACGAGCGCGAACAGGATTCTCAGGGCGCGCTGGCCGAGCCGGGGCCTCGCTTGGACGAGGATCAGGCGGCCCTCGCCGATCCGACAGCCACGAATGCGAGCGACCTCGGGCAGTCCGGGCCCATGACGACCGATGGGTCCATGCCGGTCGACGTCAACGCGTCGCACCCCGCGGCCGCCGGGCTGACGCTCCACGACGGGCAGCCGTCGGTGCCGCAGACCGACGATGTGTCGAGTTCCATGTCCGAAGGGGCAACCGGTGCGGTGTTCGACACGGCCTCACTGCCCCCCGCCGGGACGGGCGCGGCCATGCCTGCAACGGAATCGATGACCGTCACGACCGACAAGGCGGACTACGCACCGGGCAGCACGGCCACCTTCACCGTGACCGGCATCGACGCCGGAAGCTCGGTCGCCTTCCAGATCGCAGACTTGCCCAGTAACCCCGGCATCAACGGCGTTGCCAATGTCTATGCGCCGTTCAATGTGACGGATGGAGGGGCCGGCGATGCCGACGGCCTCGTCAACGGCACCGTCGTCGCTCAATGGCAGGTCCCCGCCGATGGCAGCGCCACCGGTGCCGTGCTGCAGCTCACGGCCGCTTCCGACGGCCAGACCGCGACTACGACGTTCAGCGACGCGGCCAATAAAATCGTTACGGAAAATCAAAAGGCGGGCACGCCCGAGAGCGTGTGGGCAATCCACGGCTCGATGGACAACCAGGGAGACTCGCAGATCGAGGGCTTTGCCACGCAGATGAGCACCAATGCAGGGCAAACCGTCTCCTTCAAGATCGACACCGCCTCGAGCGGCTACACCCTCGACATCTATCGCCTTGGCTATTACGGCGGCAACGGCGCGCATCTCGTCACGACCATGCATCACAGTGGAGCGGCCAATCAGCCGACTCCGATCTTCAGAAACTCGACCAACACCGTCGATGCCGGGAACTGGTCGGTCACGGATTCCTGGGCGATCCCCAGCACCGCCGTGTCGGGGGTCTACTTCGCCAAGCTGACGACGGATTCTGGCAATTTCCAGAACATGATTCCGTTCATCGTCCGCAATGATGGCACAGCGTCGGACATGCTGTTCCAGACCAGCGACGAGACTTGGGAAGCATACAATGCTTGGGGCGGATACAATCTGTATCAAGGCACCAGCGGAACGAACGGCGATCGCGCGTACGCGGTCAGCTACAATCGTCCGATCGCTATGAATTCGACGGCCAACCTGGGCGGGCCACAGGATTTCCTGTTTGGCGAGGAATTTGCAGCGATCTACTGGCTGGAGCAGAACGGCTACGACGTCAGCTACATCTCGGGCATCGATGCCGCAACCAATCCGGCGCTGCTGCTCAATACCAAGTCCTACATCGATGTCGGTCACGACGAATATTGGTCGCAACCGCAATTCGCCAACGTAAAGGCCGCGGCCCGTGCGGGTGTCGATCTCGCCTTCCTGAGCGGCAATCAAATATACTGGGACGTTGAGCTCGCACCGAGTTTGGACGCGAGCGCCACGCCCAACCGCACCATTGTCGAATACAAGGACATCTGGAGCGGGGCGCAGCTTGATCCGAATGGCACGAGCAATGGTGGAGCGGGCTTGTTTCGCGATCCTGTCTATGGACCCGGGACGCCCGAAAACTCGCTCTCTGGAACGATCTTCACGGTCGACGATATCGGCGCGCTCGACAACATCTCCATCCCCGCCAGCATGTCGCAACTCCGATTCTGGGCAAACACCAGCATCGCCAGGGGCAACGGCGGCACGTTGACGAACCTGCTAGGCTACGAGTGGGACAGCGACCTTGACAACGGCTTCCGGCCGGCCGGGCTGATCGATCTGTCATCGACGACAAGAAACGTCAACACGCTGCTGCTGGACAACGGGGCGACTACAGGTCCCGGCACGGCAACGCACAGCCTTACTCTTTATCGCGACCCGACCAGCGGAGCCCTGGTCTTCGGCGCAGGCACGGTCATGTGGTCGTGGGGCTTGTCAAACCAGTACGTGCCATACAAGGGCATCACGGCTCCGGTCAGCGCGGCCGTGCAGCAGTCCATGGTCAACCTGTTCGCTGACATGGGGGTAACACCGCAGACGCTGCAGGCCAGCCTGATTCTCGCCCAGGCCTCCACTGACCACACCGCGCCAACCGCGGTGATCACTGCCCCGACCAGCGGCTCGAGCATCGGCCAAGGTCAGACGGTGACCATCACCGGCACTGCGAGTGACGTCGGTGGTCGAGTCGCCGGCATCGAGGTTTCGACAGATAGCGGCGCAACATGGCATCCGGCCACTGGAACGACCAACTGGAGCTATACATGGACGGCTTCTGGTCCGGGTACGCATGTTATCGAGGCGCGCGCCACTGACGACAGCGTCAATCTGTCGAGCCCGGCCACGCTGAGCGTCACTGTCACGGGCACATCATTGCCAAGCCTCTTCACCGCGTCCCAGACGCCGGCGCAGACCAATCTGAATGACGGTTCGCCGATCGAAGTCGGCGTGAAGTTCCAGTCGTCGGTTGCCGGCCTGATAACAGCCCTCAAGTTCTATCGCAGCCCCGGCGATGCAGGCGCTGATCTGCTCGACCTGTGGACCGTCGGTGGAACCAACCTCGCCAGCGTGGCCTTCACGAACACCACCGCAAGCGGCTGGCAGACGGTCAATCTCTCGACGCCAGTATCGATTGCGGCCAACACGACCTACATCGCGTCCTACCACACGGACGGCGCCTACGTTGCGACTGAAAATTTTTTCACCAACGCCTACTCGAGCGGAGTGCTGACGGCACCCTCCACCGCCACGGCGGGTGGCAACGGCGTCTATGCCTACGGCGGAAGCAGCACCCTCGGCATCGTCCCGACCAACACCTTCGGTGCTGCCAATTACTGGGCCGATGTGGTGTTCACGAGCTCAGCGTCGAACACCCCGCCGACGGCAGTCGCTGATACAGCCGATGCCACCGAGAAGGGCGGCGTTAACAACAGTACGGGCGGCTCGCCCGCGACCGGCAATGTGCTGACCAACGACACCGACCCTGACGTGGGCGACACCAAGACCGTCACTGCGGTCAGCTTCGGCGCGGTGGCCGGCACGCTTGGCACAGCGCTCACCGGCGCCCATGGCAGCCTCGTGCTCAATGCCTCGGGGGCCTTCACCTACACGGTCAACGAGACGGATGCCGCGGTGCAGGCGTTGCGGCTATCGACCGATACGCTGACCGACGTCTTCAGCTACACCATGCGCGATACGGCCGGCGCCACATCGTCGACGACGCTCACGATCACCATTCCCGGCGCCGACGATGCGCCGACGCTCGCCGCACAGACCCCCGGCCAGAATGCTGTCGTCGGCTCGGCGTTCTCCCTGGTGCTGCCGGCCGGGACCTTCACCGACGTCGATACCGGCGACAGTCTCGCCTACACGGCAACCGCCGCCGACGGCTCGCCGCTTCCCGCCTGGCTGAGCTTCAATGCCACGACCCGCACGTTCAGCGGCACGCCGACGGCTGCAAATGTCGGATCGCTCGGGGTCAAGGTCACGGCCACCGATCTCGGCGGCCTCTCGGCAAGCGAGACTTTCAGTATCGCCGTGACGACAACGTCGGACA
>JAEZHS010000053.1 GCA_023436825.1 Pseudomonadota bacterium
GCTTCGATCAGCCGCTGCTGACGCGCTACCTTCAATGGATCGGCGGGCTGCTGACCTTCGACCTCGGCAACAGCCACGCCTACGGCACCTCGGTCGCCAAGCTCATCGGTGATCGCCTGGTCGTGACCCTGCCGCTCGGCGCCATGGCGCTCGCCTGGGCAGCGCTGGTCGCCATCCCGCTCGGCGTGTTCGCCGCCTGGAAGCATCGCCGGCCGGGCGACTGGGGCGTCATGGGCTTCACCCAGATCGGCATTTCGGTGCCGAACTTCTGGTTCGGCATCGTGCTGGTGCTGGCCTTCGCCGTGACCTGGCAATGGTTCCCCGCCGGCGGCTTCCCCGGCTGGCAGGAGCCGGTGAAATCGGTGCACGCGCTGATCCTGCCGGCTTTGTCTCTATCTCTGGGAGAGATAGCGATCCTGACCCGCGTCACGCGCTCGGCCATGCTCGACACCTTGCGTGAGGATTATGTCCGCACCGCCCGCGCCAAGGGCGCGACCGAGGGCAGGGTCCTGTTCCATCACGCCCTGCGCAACGCCCTGATCCCGGTGACGACCGTCGCCGGCCTGATCGCGGGTTTCCTGGTGGCGGGCGCCGTCATCATCGAAAGCGTGTTCCGCCTCCCCGGGGTCGGCCAGCTGGTCTACGATTCGATCAACAACCGCGACCTCGTCGTGATCAAGAACGTCGTCATCCTGTTCACGATCCTGGTGCTGACGGTCAACCTTCTCGTCGACCTCGCCTACGCGCTGCTCGACCCCAGGCCACGCGTGAGGGCATGAACACCTTCTTCGCTCGCGCCTCGCGTCACGTCGGCTTCCAGGTCGGTGCCGTCCTGCTGCTGCTGTTCGTCGGCACCGCCCTGGTCTCGGTGGTCTGGACGCCGCACGCCATCGATGCCCTCAACATGCGCGCCAAGCTGATGCCGTCCTCGCCGACCTATCCGCTGGGCACCGACCACCTCGGCCGCGACGTGCTCTCGCGCATCATGGTGGGGGCACAGACCTCGATCACCGTCGGCCTGATCGCCGTCGCCATCGGCCTCACGATCGGCGTGGCGCTGGGCGCCTGGGCCGCGGCGCGCGGCGGCTGGGTCGACGAGGCGCTGTCGCGCACCTCGGACCTGATCTTCGCCTTCCCCGCGGTGCTGATCGCGATCCTGATCACATCGGTGCTGGGCGCCAGCGCGCAGAATGCGATCCTGGCCATCGCGATCTTCAACATCCCGGTGTTCGCGCGCGTGACGCGCGGCGCGGCGCTCGCCATGTGGAGCCGCGATTTCGTGCGCGCGGCAACGGCCATGGGGCAGGGGCCGGTGGGCATTACCCTGAAACACGTGCTGCCCAATATCGCCAGCGTCCTGATCGTGCAGGCGACCATCCAGTTCGCCGTCGCCATCCTGGCCGAGGCCGGCCTTTCCTACCTCGGTCTCGGCGCACAGCCGCCGGTGCCGTCGTGGGGCCGTATGCTGCGCGACGCCCAGACCTACATCTTCCAGGCGCCCGAGCTCGCGGTCTGGCCGGGCCTCGCCATCGCGCTCGCTGTGCTCGGCCTCAACATGCTGGGCGACGGCCTGCGCGATCTTCTCGATCCGCGGCTCCGCCTGCTGCGCGTGGGCTGAAGGATCGGCTACACTACAGAGGCCACTGGAGGGGAGAGTCTGGTGTCCAGTCCTAGCCACACTTCGCGCCGAGCCGCTCTTCTGGCCGGTGCGGCAGTCGCCATGGCCGGCAGCGCCCATGCCCAACCGTCGGATGATCCCGGCCAACTGCTCGCCATCATGGAGCGCTATGCCGCCGGGCTGCGCTGGGGTGCCGCCGACGCCCTGGTCGGACTCTACACAGCCGACGGCGTTTTCATTCGCGACGATCTGCCGGCCGCTTCCGGCACCGAGGCGCTGCGCGCGGCGTACCGGCAGGTGTTCGCCACCCTGAAGGTCGATCTCGCCTTCGACATCAAGGAGACAGAGGTGGCGGGCGACATGGCCTGGCTGCGCGCCACCAGCAAGGGCCGCGTAAAGACCCTGGCAAGCGGCGTCGAGGCGACGGAGACGTTCAACACCGTCGTCATATTCCGGCGCACCACGGTCGGTTGGAGGATCCGCTGCTACATGTACAACGCCCGCAAGGGCACCGGAACGCCGGAGTAGAACGATGTCGGACGAACCTTACACCGTCATCCTGGGCGACCGGCGCTACGCCATCCATCGTAGATGGGCGAAGCTGCCGGCGGGCGAGAGCTTCGGTTTCATCTCCGACCTGATGGTGGACGGCGAGGGTCGCGTGCATGTTGCCCAGCGCGGCACCGACCGGCCGGTCCTGGTGTTCGATCGCGACGGCCGGCTTGTCGGGGCCTGGGGCGAAGGCACATTGGCTGATCCGCACTACATCAACGCTGCGCCCGATGGCTCGATCCTGGTGGCTGACCGCGATGCACATCAGGTGCTGCGCTTCGATCGGTCGGGCAAGCTGCTGCAGGTGTTGGGCAAGCGGCACTGGCCGTCGCTCGATGCACCCTTCAATCATCCGACCGCGGCGGCGCAGGCTGCCGACGGCGAGATCTACGTCGCCGACGGCTACGGCAATTCCAGCGTCCATCGCTTCTCGGCCGACGGCACGTTGATCGCGACCTGGGGCGGACCGGGCGCGGGTCCCGGCTCCTTCACGACGCCCCACGCCATCTGGGTCGACCGCTCCGGCAAGGTTCTGGTCGGCGACCGCGAGAACAACCGCGTGCAGGTGTTCGACCGGTCGGGCGCCTTCCTCGCCGAATGGGGCGACTTCTTTCATCCCATGCAGATCTGGGTGGATGACCGCGACCTGGTGTTCGTCACCGACCAGATCCCGCGCATCAGCCTTTTGACGGCCGACGGCAAGTTAATCGGCCGCTGCCGGGGCGCCATCAACGGCGCGCATGGCCTCTCGGGCGATGCCGAGGGCAACCTCTATCTCGCCGAACTGCCGCCGCAAGAGATCACCAAGCTGGAGAGACTGGATGCGTAGGTTCGTTACATTCCTGCTGCTGGCCGTCGTGCTGGCTGCGACGGCCTGCTCGCATCCGGATCGCCTGCCGGCTGTGCCGCGCGCCGAGACCACCCGCGCTATGCCGCTCGGCATTCCCAACGCTCGCTACTTTGCCGACGACGACGTCACGCCCTTGGTCCAGGAGGCGATGCGTTCCCTCGACCGTGAGATGGCAGCGTTGCGCGCCGAGGGCAAGAACCCGACGCGGGCCAACCTGCCGACCGCTTACTATCTTGCGGTCTCCGGCGGCGGCGACAACGGCGCGTTCGGCGCCGGCCTGCTCAACGGCTGGAGCGAGACCGGCACGCGGCCCGAGTTCAGGATGGTGACCGGCGTCAGCACCGGCGCGCTGATCGCGCCGTTCGCGTTCCTGGGGCCGCAGTACGACGCGGCGCTGCGCGAGGTCTACACGACCATGACTCCGGACCGGGTGTTCCGCACGCGCGGGCTCAGTGCCGCGCTGTTCAACGATGCCATGGCCGCCACCACGCCGCTCGCCGACGTCATCGCCAAGTACGCCGACGAGAAGATGTTCGCCGCCATCGCCCGCGAATACAATGAAGGCCGCCTGCTGCTGATCGGCACCACCGATCTCGACGCCCAGCGTCCGGTCATCTGGAACATCGGCGCGCTGGCGGCCAGCGGCAAGCCTGGGGCATTGCAGCTCTTCCACCAGATCCTGCGCGCCTCGGCGGCGATCCCGGGCCTCTTCCAGCCGGTGATGATCGACGTCGAGCTCGACGGCAAGAAATACCAGGAGATGCATGTCGACGGCGGCACCATCGCCCAGCTCTTCCTCTACCCGCCGGCGCTGGAGGCCAACCGCCTGTTGAAGCGCAAGCGCGTCGCCTACATCATCCGCAATGCCCGCCTCGATCCCGACTATGTCATGGCCGAGCGTCGCACGATCAACATCGCTGGCCGCGCCATCAACACCATGCTGGCGGCGAGTGGCCACAACGATGTCCTGCGCATCTACTTCACCAGCCAGCGCGACGGTGTCGACTACAACCTCGCCTACATAGGCGCCGACTTCACGCTAGAGAAGAAGGGCGAATTCGAGCAGCCCTACATGCAGTCGCTCTTCCAGTATGGCTACGAGAAGGCGAGGTCTGGCCGCGAATGGCATAAGGTGCCACCCAGCTTCGCTTTGCAGGGCGCCACCAATTAGGAGGATGTTGAAAGCATTCCTGGCATTCGGGCAGGGGGACACAAGGAAGGGCGTGATCGCCGGTCCGGCCCGCCAGAGGTGGCTCTCTACGGCACGCAAAAACTCCCGAAAACGAAACGGGCCGTCGTCGCCGACTGAAGTTCTTGACAAAAGCAACTCGGGTTATAAAATGGCTTGCGTTGCTTCCCCGCGTCGTCGCTCTATGCATTGTTGATCCGAAACCAAGAGCCGCGGCTGCTGCTGCGCGGCTCGTCTGCCTGCATCCGGATGGGCGGAGCCGCTCTCTTCAAGAAGTGAGGCCCAACTGATAGGGGGTGCGATCTCAAAGGGATACTAGGCTCTCTGTCGGAAATTCCGGAAATTCCGGAAAATCGCCAGTGCGACGCACCCCGTGGGTGAGACAGCAAAACTGCCGGCAGGTTTGCTGTGGTGATGAATGTTCTGGTTAAGCGCATGGGTCAAGCTCCGCCTGCTGGTGGAGGTGATGTTGGGCGCGGGCGGCGCGAAGCCCCCGGTTGCGCGCAGCGTCGCCCGCGCCCGCTACCAGCGACGCGCTGGACGTTGTAGAGCTGCTCAGTCTTCAGCGTGCGCATGAAGCGCTCGGCCTTGGCGGTGATCTTGTAGGCCGCCAAGACCTCGGTGTGGTCGCTGCAGGCATACTGGCTGCCCTGATCGGAGTAAATGGATCAGGCTGTTGGGAGCGGGCCTGCGCGCCTCGATCGCCATCCTGGGCGTCCCGACGGCCAAGCTGGTTTCGAGATGGTCGTCGATGGCCCAGCTGATGACGCGGCGGCTGAAGGCGTCGAGGATGACGGCATCGACGGGCCGAACAGCACGCCCGCAAGCAGCTCTGCCGCCACGCCCGTCTCCGCCCCCGAGTCAGGAGTGACCGCGTGGCGGCCGTTCGAGTTCCGCGCGGTTCCATTTCGCCAGGTTCGCGGCCGCGTCGTAGGTGCTCTGGCAGAAGTCGAGCAGGGCCCGGCGCGGCGAGGCGGCGTTGCGGACATCGTCGTACTTCAGGCGGAACTGCCCGGCATCCTTGTCGTAGAAAGCGGCGGCCGGCCGAACGGTCGCTTGCGCGAAGCCTTCCGGCTCGGGAAAGGCATAGGCGTAGAAGGCCGGATACTTCGTCGTCTCGTCGCCCGGCCACCAGCCGACGCTGCACTCTTCGTGGGAATAGCCCTCGCGGGTGATGATGTCGGCATTGGGGATCGGCGGCGCGCGGCGGCCGGAGAAGCGCGTGACGGCGAGATCGAAGCTGCCCCAGAAGAAGTGGACCGGGCTCGACTTGCCGATGAAGTCGCCGCGGAACTCCGTCAGCACACCGGTGATGACGATCAGAGTCCGCCAGAAACGGCTGGCATAGGCCGAATCGTACGAGGCGTGGATCGTGTCCTGCGTGAAGTCGATGGGCTCGGCGAGCTCGGAAGGCATGGTCGAGATGTGCACCTCGATGCCGAGGCTGGCGAGCGCGGCCATCAGCTCGGCATGGAAGGCCGCGACCGACTTGGGCACCAGGCGAAGCGTGCGCACGGCGCCGTCCGACACCGAGATGCGCAGCAGGTGTCCGATGAAGTCGAACTCGATCTCGAAGATCTTCCCTTTGTAGGGAATCGGAGAGGTCGTCAGCCCACGTGCGCTGACATAGAGCGGCACCTGCCACCAGTGATTGGCGTAGGGGCTGAGCGCCATGCGGATCTTGCCGACGATCTGGCACCACATGTGCAAGGTGGCGCGCGTCGGCTCCCAAGCTTCGAGCGGCAGGGCGGGCCAGTCGGCGTCGTCGGTCATGTCGGAAGCTCCTTCCGCTGGTCGACAGCGGTGTCGATGGACTCCGGGCCGGTCACGATGGAAACTTGCCCGAACGGAGAGGGTGGAGTCGATGGACAAGGCAACGATCGAGCTGCTGGCGCGCCGAGCCGGTCTCGCAAAGGCGCTGGCGGAATTCCCCGATGACGTCGCCGCAGCGGCCAAGCAGGCAGCCGACGTCATGAGCAAGATCAAGCAGCCGACGGACCCGGCCGCCGAACCCTGGCCGCCGATGAAGGCGGGGAGGGGACTATGAGGGACGGTCCCGTGGGTGAGCTGCATTGGCTCGGCGCTGCCGAGGCGGCCCAGGCCATCGCTGACAAGGAGCTGTCGCCGGTCGAGCTGATGAAGGCGCTGCTCGAGCGCATTGCCGCGCTCGATCCCAAGCTCAACGCCTTCATCCGGCTCGATGCCGAAGCGGCGATGGCCGCTGCCAAGGCTGCCGAGGCCGAGGCGGTCGCTGGCCGCCTGCGCGGGCCGCTGCACGGCGTGCCCGTCGGCATCAAGGACATCATAAATGTCGCGGGCCTGCCCACGACCTGTCATTCGAGGATCCTCGAGGACAACATCGCCAAGGCCGATGCCGTCTGCGTGCAGAAGCTGCGCGGTGCGGGCGCCATCGTCATGGGCAAGCTCTCGACGCACGAGTTCGCCATCGGTGGGCCGAGCTTCGACCTGCCCTGGCCGCCGGCGCGCAATCCCTGGAACACCGACCATCATCCCGGCGGTTCGTCCTCGGGGTCCGGCTCGGGCGTGGCGGCAGGCCTGTTCCCGATGGCGCTGGGCACCGACACCGGCGGCAGCGTGCGCAATCCGGCGAGCTGCTGCGGCATCGTCGGGCTGAAGCCGACCTACGGGCTGGTATCGCGCCGCGGCGTCTTCCCGCTTTCCTTCACGCTCGATCATATCGGGCCGATGACGCGCACCGTCGCCGACAATGCGTTGATGCTGCAGGCGATCGCCGGGCACGATCCGCTCGATCCGGGCAGCGCCGCCTCGGTCGACGGCCACTATGCCGCCAACCTCGATCGCGGCGTGCGCGATCTTCGCATCGGCTTCGTGCGTCACTTCCACGAGGTCGACACGCCGGCCGAGGCCGAGGTCACGGCGGCGCTGAACCATGTCGCGCGCGCCTTGCAGATGGAAGGCGCCGAAGTGCGCGACATCCATTTGCCGACGCTCACCGAGTTCGGCGCCGTCAACCGCGTCATCCTGCAAAGCGAGGCCTGGGCGATCCATGGGCCGTGGCTCAGGGAGCGGCCGGCCGACTACGGCCAGCTCTCGCGCCGCCGCCTGATGGCTGGCGCCTTCATGAACGCCGGCGACTACGTGCAGGCGCAGCGCCGGCGGCTGGAGATGATCGCAGAGGTCGAGACGGCCTTCCGCCAGGTTGACGTGCTGCTCTGCGCGAGCTCGATGGACCCGCCCTGCCGCATCGACCGGCCGGCCGACGTCGACCGCACCTATCCGCGCCAGGCGCGCACGCCGTTCAATGTCACCGGCCATCCCGCGCTCGCCATGCTGGCCGGCCTGTCGGTCGACGACCTGCCGCTGTCGGTGCAGTTCGTCGGCCGCTACTTCGAGGAAAGCACCCTGTTCCAGGTGGCGCGCGCCTGGGAGCATTCGGCGGGGACGGACAAGAAGCATCCGCCGATCGTGTGATAGGGAAACAAATTCGTTGAATTAGTTCTTGTCGCGCGAGCCCGCCTTGTCGGCGGGCTCGGCAGGGGCAAGATTGGAGCCATGAGTTCCAAACGCCAACTGCGGCTCGGCGCCTTCATGCGCCCGGTCAGCATCCACACCGCCGCCTGGCGCTATCCCGGCGGCACGCCGGACGCCAACTTCAATCTCAAGGCGCTGATCCGCTACGCCCAGACCCTGGAGCGCGGCAAGTTCGACGCCTTCTTCATGGCCGATCATCTGGCCGTGCTGAACATGCCCATGGAGGCCTTGAAGCGCAGCGCCACGGTGACGTCGTTCGATCCGCTGACGCTGCTGCCTGCGCTCGCCCAGCACACCGAGCGGCTCGGCCTGATCGCCACGGCCTCAACCACTTTCGAACCCGCCTACACCATCGCCCGCCGCTTTGCCTCGCTCGACCACATCTCCGAGGGCCGCGCCGGCTGGAACTTGGTCACGACCTCCAATCCCGATGCCGCGCTGAATTTCGGCATGGACGAGCAGATGGAGCACGCCGAGCGTTATGCCCGCGCCCGCGAGTTCTTCGATGTCGTCACCGGGCTGTGGGATTCATGGGCCGACGACGCCTTCCTCCGCGACGTCGACTCCGGCATCTACTTCGATCCCGCCAAGCTCCATGTGCTGAATCACAAGGGCAAGTACCTGAAGGTGCGCGGGCCGCTCAACATCGCCCGGCCCATCCAGGGCTGGCCGGTGATGGTGCAGGCCGGCGCCTCCGATGCCGGCCGCCAGCTCGCCGCCGAGACCGCCGAGATGGTGTTCGCCGCCGGCGGCCCGATCGAGGCAGGTCGTGCGTTCTATGCCGACGTGAAGGGCCGGGCCGCCAAGGTCGGCCGCAATCCCGATCACATAAAAATCCTGCCGGGCGCCTTCACCATCATCGGCTCCTCGCTCGACGAGGCGAAGGAGAAGCGCGCCAGGCTCGACAGCCTGGTGAGCTACGAGAGCGGCATCGCCGCGCTCTCGATCGCCGTGGGCCAGGATGCGCGCAAGTTCGATCTCGACGGACCGCTGCCCGAGATCCCCGAGACCAACCAGAGCAAGAGCGGGCGGGAGCGGGTGATTGCGCTCGCCAAGCGCGAGAACCTGACGGTGCGCCAGATCGCGGGCCGGCTGGGCGGCTATGGCGGCCTCGCCATGATGGGCACGCCAAAGATGATCGCCGACCAGATGGAGGAGTGGCTCACGACCGGCGCCTCCGATGGCTTCAACGTGATGTTCCCCTACCTGCCGGGCGGGCTCGACGATTTCGTCAATCTCGTCGTGCCCGAGCTGCAGCGCCGCGGCATCTTCCGCACCGAGTACGAGGGCAAGACGCTGCGCGAGAATCTCGGCTTGCCGCGGCCGGAGAACCGGTTCTTCTCGGCGACGGCGAAAGCCGCGGAGTAGTTCTGCTGGGGGCGCCACTGGAGTGGCGTGCTCCCAGCAAGAAAGACCTACTTCGCCCGGCCGGTGATCATCCCGAGGTCGATGGCGTTGCCCATGGCGGCATAGCCCGCGCGATTGGGATGCAGCTTGTCGCCCGGGCCGCCGGTCGACGAGTTGGGCTGAAACTCGACCTTCACCTCGCCGGTCTTGGGATCGAGGGTCGCCTTGTCGAAGTCGATGACGCCGTCGAACAGCTTGGATGTCCGGAAGAAGTCGTTCAGCGCCTTGCGCTTGGCTTCGACCTCCGGCCGGCCGTGGGTCGCGATCGTGCTGTTGAGCGCCGGCGTCAGCGTGGCGACGTAGATGCGCACGCCCGGTATCTTCTGGCGCAGCACCGCCACGCCCTTGTTGTAGCCTTCCATGACCGCCTCGGCGGAAGTGTCGGCGCCGAAGTCGTTGATGCCTTCCAGCCAGATCACCGCCGACACGCCGGGCAGGCTGACGATGTCGCGCTCCAGTCGCGTCAGCGCACCGGGGCCGCCGCCGATCGGCTTGGTCGCGTAGTCGTCGGGCC
>JAEZHS010000074.1 GCA_023436825.1 Pseudomonadota bacterium
TTCACGCGGCCGAGGTCTTCCCACACGATGTTGAAGATGCGGCGCTCCGGATGGAGGCTGTGGATCGTGCCGCGCTTGAAGTTCTGGTAGGTGTTCGGCACGACAAGATCTTCGCCCTGTGCGGCAACCGGCAGCGGCAGGGTCGCCGCCGCCAGGGCAGCGCCTCCCAGAAACTTCAGCGTCGTACGGCGATTTGTGTTCAGCATGACTGCTTCCCCTTTCGGATCAAGCTTCGACGTCCACGGCGGACCAAGCCACACCAGCGGCAGGCCGCGCCTGCTTGATGTGACGGCGGCTGGTTTACCGCCCGGCCGTATCACCACCGTGTTGCGTTTCGGGGAAATTGTGTCGTCTGTGTCGCGGGTGCGCTGATCGTGGAGTATCTCAAGGAACTGGCCAACCGGGCCGATCTCGGCACCTGGCAGTCGTGGAGCATCCAGTACCGCGTGCTTGCTGTGGTTCTGGGTCTGTTCGTCGCCTATCTCGCACTGCGGGCGATCCTCCCGGCGGTCCTGCGGCTGCTGCGGCCCGCCCTTTTCATCGTCGTCGTCCTGATCGCCGTGTGGGCGCTCTTCCCGGCCGAGACCTGCTCGATCGAGGTCCTTGCCCGGCTGCCGATGCTCTGTGCGCGTTGACCCGATCAGATGCTGAGGTCGAGCAGGTTGTAGTCCTTGATGTCGGCCCGAGCCTTGTCGTCCCAGCGATAGGTGAGGCCTTCATCGGCGTGCGGTCGGTAGACGTAAGGCTTCTCGTCGGGAAACCGCTGCCGCCGGGCGTCGATGCCGTAGCCGATCAGCCGGGCACGCTCGCGGATGCGCGCGACGTCGTAGACGGCTTCCTTGTTGTGCACGCCGCCACCCTTCACGCCCAGCACCGAGCGGCGCCGGTGGAAGCCCATATTCACCGTCACGCGCCAATCCTTGCTGGTGTTGGCGAAGGAGCCGTGCAGTGCCTGGCGGTTGGTGATGGCGACATCGCCCGGTCGGGCGATGATCGGCACGGCGTCGGGAAGCCGCTCGCTGCCGGCCTCGGCCACCAGCTTCCTGATGTCGGCCCTGCCCTGCTTGTGCGAGCCCGGCACAACCCACACACCGTTGGCCGCGGTGCAGCCGTAGAGCTGGCCCATGAAGTTGAAGCCGTGAATGCCCTGGTCCCAGTCGGGGCTGTTCCAGTGCGTGACGCCGTCCTGGTGCCAGGCGACCGAAGCGCCGCGGCCCGGCTCCTTGATGAACAGCGCCTCGTTGAACGGCGTGAAGTCCGGACCGTTGATTGCGGCAGCGACGGCAAGAAGCTCGGGATGCCCATAGACGCGCAGCGCCGCTTCGGAGAATTGCAGGGAGCCCAGGATGAGATAGACGACTTCCTTGGGAGCGTCGGTTGCGGCCTGCGGCTCGTACATCTTCACGGGGTGCCGGCCGTTGGCAAGATCGGTGCCGCCGAACGGATCGCCGAGCGGCTTCGACCACAAGAGGTTCGGTCCCTTGCAGTCCGCCGCCAGCGCCGGCCGGCCCTTGGCATCGACCGCAGCGCCGCGCTCGACCGGAAGGCGGTCGAGGATGCCCAGGAGGTCGCGCTCGAGGTCGGCCAACTCGTCGGGCTTCAGCACGCCCTCGAAGACATAAAAGCCGCAGCGCCAGTAGGCGTCGAGGATGTCGGGATGCAGCTCGCCTGAGGCCGTGAAGCGGATTGGCCCGCGATTGCCGAGCGTCGCCGCGCGCCGCTCGCCGTCGGCGAGATAGGCCTGCATCGCCGATTCCTCGGCGCCGTAGTCGACGCGTGCCGTGGTCGTCGAACCATCCATGGGCACATCCTCCGGTCTTTGTCTTTTGCCGAAGGATAGAGGCCTTCACCGTCGCCTTAAAGGTCCCTTGGGCTTCGCCCTCGGGATGACAGGGGTGCGTGGATCACACAGCACACTGTCATCCCGAGCGAAGCGAGGGACCTTTGCTTCCCCTACTCCTTCCTACTGCAGATCGACCAGTGTCAAATCGACGAACCACGATTGCGGCGAGACGAACCCCTTCACTTTCCTGCTGAAGGCGCGCGGGTTGAGGTCGTGGACGATGTAGAGCCAGGGCGGGTTGTCGACCAGCCGCTCGTGCGCGATCGCGAAGTACTTCTGGATGGTCGCCTCGTCGGTCGCTTCCGACAGGGTCTTCATTGCGTCCTCGAACCCGTCGTCCTTCCACTGCTCCCAGTTCGAGCCCATCGGCGAAGAGTTGGCGTAGGCGAAGTAGCGGAACATCATGCCGACGTCGCTCGACGGCGAGCTGACATTGAGCGCCATGGCGCCTTTCAGCGACGGATCGTCGGGCACGGCCCGGGCGGCGTTCAGCAGCACCTGCCATTCGACCGCTTCGACAGCCACGTCGACGCCGCAGGCCTGCTTCAGGTTCTCCTGCAGCGCCTCGTTCATGGGCAATGGCAGCATCTGGCCCGAGCCCGAGGTCGAGATCATGACCTTGAAGGACAACGGCTTCTTGTCGGTATAGCCCGCCTCGGCCAGCAGCTTCTTGCCCTTGGCCGGATCGAACGTGTAGCGGTTCTCGGGCTTGCCGAAGGCCGGATCGTCAGGCTTCAGCCAGCCGACCGACGGCTCGGCCGTACCGTTCAGCAGCGTGACGATGGCGCTGCGATCGATGCAGTAGTTCAGCGCCTGGCGTACGCGGACATCGGCCACCGGGCTGTTCTTCGCCGCCATGTTGTAGAACCACGGCCAGACATGCGGATAGGACCCGGTCGAGATCACGAAGCCCGCCTGCTTGAGCGACGGGATGCCGTCGGGCGGCGGCACCTCGATCCAGTCGACACGACCCGAGCGCAACGCGGCGAGCCGCGTGTTGGGCTCGGGGATGGGCAACAGCACGATCTGGTCGACCTTGGCCTTCTTCGCCGCATCCCAGTAGGCATCGTTGCGCGCCAGGGTGACCGACTGGCGCGGCACCACGCCGGTGATGCGGAACGGTCCGGTGCCGGCTGGCGGCAGCATCGCCACCTTGGCCCAGTCCTTGCCACCCTTCTCCCACGACGCCGGCGAGGCGTTCAGGATATAGGGCACCATCCACGGGAAGTAGGACGCCACGATCGAGGTCGTCATCGAGACGGTGAAGTCGTCGATCTTCTTGTAGGAGGCGAGGATCGGCACACGCGAGCGCATGATGCCGACGGCGCCTGCCTCGAACTGCGCGCTGTCCTTGTTGAAGATGCGCTCGAGGTTCCAGATCACGGCGTCGGCGCTGAAATCCGTACCGTCGTGGAACTTCACGCCCTTGCGCAGATGGAAGATCCAGGTCTTCTTGTCGTCGGGCGCCTGCTCCCACTTCTCGGCAAGGCCCGGCCGCAAGGTCGCGAGTTGGTCTGTGCGCGTCAGATCGAACAGGATCAGGCCCTCGAAGATCGGGAAGCCCAGGAAGCGCATGCCTTCGAAGCCGTTGTTGGGCATGCCGGTGGTGGTCGGGATGTCCGACGCCGTCATGCCGATGCGCAAGACCTTCTCCTGCGCCGCTGCGGGAGCGAGCGACAGCGCCGACGCGGCGAGCAGCGCAGCAAGGGACAAAGATTTCTTCATTGCGTGAACTCCTCCTGGTGGGAGCCCATGCAAGGAGCGGGCCGCCGCTCAGACCGGCATCAGGGTCTCGAAGCGGTCCAGATAGTCCCTGGCGTGCGCCTTGTAGTCGATGCCCGGCGTCTTCAGATGCACGTCGGACACCATGGCCCACAGCGCCTCGCGCAGCGCGCTGGCGGCTTTCATCGCGGCGAACGAACGGCGCAAGGTGTCGTCGGCCTTGCCCGCAAAATAGGCATCGAGCAGCGCGTCGTCCTGAGCCGGCTCGAAGGCACCGTTCGACGACAGGTTGGCGAGATCGAACATGGCCGTGCCGAAGCCGCCATATTCCCAGTCGATAAGCCACAGGCGGCGGCCGTCGTCCATGAGGTTGCCCGGCAGGAGGTCGTGGTGGCCGAACACGATCGACAGGGGCACCTGCGCCTGCTCGAGCCGATCGGCGACATCGAGATAGCGGCGGTCGGCGCCGATCAGGGTCACGTAGTCGCGGATGACATGGAACACCCAGAAGGTGTTGGCCGGACCGCGCACATGGCGGCCGACCTTGGTGTGGCACTCTTTCAGGAGTGTCGCCAATCGTCCGACATTGGCGCGCATGTCGGCCTCGCCGAACGTCCGCCCGTCGATGAAGCGCAGGACGGTGATGCCGGGCTCGGCGTGGATGATCTCGGGCGACAGGCCCGCCTCGAAGGCCGCCATCGACGCCGCCCGCTCGCGATCGCGGAAGACGTGATGGGCCGGTATGTCCGCACCGCAGCGCGCGACGAACCTCTCGCCGCGATGCGTGACCACGAAAGAGATATTGGTGAGACCGCCCTTCAGCGGCGCCAGCTCGACCGGTTCCTTCCAGCAGGCGAGCCGCGCCACTCTTTCTTCCAGTTCCGTCATGATTCTTTCCGCATCGCGGTGACGTGATCATTTCACGTCGTGCCCGCTCGCGCTACCCTGGCGCCGTCCAAGGAGGAACCGATGCCTGACGCGCGTGTCTCGAACACCATCACCGGCCGCGACGCCTTTCTTCGCGTGCTGAGCGACGAAGGCGTCACCAAGATGTTCGGCAATCCCGGCACGACCGAACTGCCAATCATGCACGCGCTCTCCTCGGCACCCGAGATGGGCTATGTGCTCGGCCTGCAGGAAGCCGTCGTCATCTGCATGGCCGACGGCTACGCCCGCGCCTCGGGCAAGCTGGTGTCGTGCAACGTCCATGTCGCGCCCGGCCTCGGCAACGCCATCGGCTCGATCTACACCTCGCTGATGTCGGGCACGCCGATGATCGTCACGGCCGGCCAGCAGGAGCAGGGCCACGGCCTCACCGAGCCCCTGCTCTACGCCCCGCTGGTGCCGATCGCCCAGCCAGTCGTAAAATGGGCGACCGAGGTCAACCGCATCGAAGACCTGCCGCGCATCCTGCGGCGCGCCGCCAAGGTCGCCACCACGGCGCCGACCGGACCGGTGTTCATCTCGCTGCCCGGCGACATCCTGAACAATGAAGCGGCCATCGACATGGCGGCGCCGACGCGTGTCGACACGGCGGTCCGCCCGAGCGATGCCGCTCTGGAGCATCTCGCCAAGCGCCTGCTGTCGGCGAAGAAGCCGGTGATCCTGGCCGGGCACGAGATCGCCACATCCGACGCCTTCGCCGAGGCGACCGCACTCGCCGAGACGCTGGGCACGCCCGTGCTGCAGCAGACCGTGGCGTGGGGCGCCCATTATCCCTCCGAGCATGTCGCCTATCTCGGCGCGCTCAACCGCGACCAGAAGAACGTGCGGCGGATTCTGAGCGACTACGACCTGATGTTCTGCGTCGGCGCCGACGTCCTGAAGATGTCGGTGTGGAGTGAGACCGATCCATTGCCGGAGACCACGGCGGTCGCCATGGTCGGGCTGCGCGACTGGGAGATGGGCAAGAACTTCCCGGCCGAGATCGCGCTGCGCGCCGACGTGAAGGAGACGCTGAAGGCACTCGTGCCGCTTTTGAAGAAGCTGGGCGGTGACGCCTTGGCGCAGAAGGCCAAAGCGTCGCTGGCCGACATCGCGACCCGCAACTGGAGCGCCCAGCGGGCCGCGCGCAAGGCCAAGCTCACCGCCCCCGCCAGCGAGAAGCCGCTGCACGCCGAATGGGCGATGATGAGGCTCGCCGAGAAGATGCCCAAGGACGCCATCCTGGTCGAGGAAGGCCTCACCACCACGACGACCTTGTTCAACTACTTCCCCTTCCGCGACCGCAACAGCTACTTCGGCAATGTCAGCGGCGGCATCGGCTGGGGCATCGCCGCGGCGGTCGGCGTGCAGATCGCCCATCCGGCGCGTCGCGTCGTGGCGGTGATCGGCGACGGCAGCGCCATGTACTCGATCACGGCGCTGTGGAGTGCCGCCAACCAGAAGCTGCCGGTGGTGTTCGTCATCGCCAACAATGCCGGCTACCAGATCCTCAAGAATCGCCTGAAACTGTTCCACGGCAACGACACGCCGATCGGCATGGACTTCAACGATCCGCCGATGGACATCGCCGCCATCGCCCGCGGCTTCGGCGTCGCCGCCGAGCGCGTCGATACCGCGGCGGGTTTCGACGATGCGTTGGACAAAGCGCTGGCGAAAGCGGATGGACCGTCGCTGATCGAACTGATGGTGAAAGCGTGATGATGCTCACGCTCTTCGGGACCGCGAGCTTCCAGCTCGCTTATGATCATGAGCGCGCAAGATGCGCGCGGTCTGGAAAATAGTGACGTCCGCCCCCCTGACCGCCCCTTGGCGCATCGGCGTCGATGTCGGCGGCACCTTCACCGACATGGTGCTGCGCGATTCCGCGGGCGCCGTGCGCATCTTCAAATCGCCGTCCGTCCCGGCCGATCCCAGCGAGGGCGTTTTGGGCGTGCTGCGGCTCGCGGCCCAGCAGCTCGACCTGCCGCTCTCCGCGCTGCTGCGCGACTGCGCGCTGTTCGTGCACGGCTCGACCGTGGCCACCAACACCATCCTCGAGAAGAAAGGCGCCAAGGTCGGCCTGCTCACCACCATGGGCTTCCGTGACTCGCTGGAGATCCGCCGCGGTATCCGCGAGAACCAGTGGGATCATCGCGCGCCCTTCCCGCCCGTGCTGGCACCGCGCTACCTGCGCCTGCCGGTCCGAGGCCGCATCGACGCGGACGGCCACGAGTTGGTGCCGCTGGCGCCCGAGGACGTCGATGCCGCAGCCAAGGTGTTCACCGACGAAGGCGTCGAATCCGTCGCCGTCTGCCTGTTCAACTCCTTCCTCGACGGCGCGCACGAGCGCGCGGCCGGGATGCGTCTGTCGAAAGGCTGGAGCGGCCAGTGGATCTCGCTGTCGAGCGAGGTCATGCCGACCATGGGCGAGTACGAACGCAGCTCGACCGCCGTGGTCAACGCCTACATCGCGCCCAAGGTGACGAGCTATCTCAAGGCGCTCGACCAGCAATTGCGCCAGCTCGGCCTGCCGCGCTCGCTGCTGCTGTTGCAGAGCAACGGTGGCGCGGTGTCGGTGGACCAGGTGGCGAGCCGCCCCGTCATGCTGGTGCTATCCGGGCCAGCGGCTGGTGTGGGCGCGCTAAAAGGCTGCGCCGCGCCCGGCGAAGCGGCCAACCTGATCTCGATGGAGATCGGCGGCACGAGCTGTGACGTCATGGTGATGGCCAAGGGCGAGGTGCCGGTGGCCGACGAGCTCGTGATCGACAGCTACCACCTCACCACGCCCTCGGTGGAGATCCACACCGTCGGTGCAGGCGGGGGCGCCATCGCCTGGGTCGACGATGCGGGCCTGCTGCATGTCGGCCCGCAAGGCGCCGGCGCACGGCCCGGTCCCGCCGCTTATGGGCTGGGCGGTGAAAACCCGACCGTCACCGATGCCCAGCTCGTGCTGGGCCGCCTGCGTCCCGGTCCGCTGGCAGGAGGCGTCACGCTCGACGACAAGCTGGCGCGGCAGGCGATCGAGACGAAACTTGCCAAGCCGCTCGGCCTCTCGGTCGAGGACGCCGCGGCGGGCGTGATCAGGCTCCTGGAGCAGAACCTGCTGCACGCCGTCGAGCGGCTCAGCATCGAACGCGGCCACAATCCCGCGACCTTCACCCTGGTGGCGGCCGGCGGCGCCGGCCCGATGCACGGCGCTGCCGTCGCACGAGCGCTTGGCGCCAGGCGCGCCCTGCTGCCGCGCGCGGCGGGCGCGTTCTGTGCCATGGGCATGCTGCAGTCCGACGTGCGGCAGGACTACATGCACGTCTTCCTGGCCGACCTCGACACGGTCGACCTGGGCGAGCTCGAAGCTGGCTTTTCCGAACTCGAGGCGCGCGCCCGCGAGGCTCTGGGCCGGGAAGGCTTCGCCAACGGCTCGGCCGTCGTCTCACGCGAGGTCGACCTGCGTTACGACGGCCAGCAATGGCCGGTGCGCGTCGCGCTGGGCGTCGCCTTCGACGCTGCCGCGGCGCGCTGCACTTTCGAGGCTGAGCATCAGCGCCTGTTCGGCCACATCCAGCCCGGCGGGCGGATCTCGATCACCGCCCTGCGTGTCGTCGCCCGCGGCCTGCTCGACTGGACGCCACCCATCGCGCGCTCGCCGCAGGCCAATCCGCCAAGGCCGCGCGAAAAGCGCAAGGTCTGGATCGATCCGGCGCACGGCTGGCACGACGTGCCGGTCTATGACGGCATCGAGCTCAGACCAGGCTGCACCCTCGACGGGCCACTGTTGATCGAGGAACGCACCACCACCGCCTTCGTCGGTCCGTGCGATCGATTGGAAGTCGACCAGCGCGACGACTTCCTGGTCCATGTCGGAGCCATCGTATGACCGAACTCGATCCCGTCACCCTGGCCCTCGTCCAGAACCGGCTGGACCACATCTCGCACCAGATGGGTTGGGTGATGACCCGCACGGCGCGCTCGCCGATCTTCAGCCAGAGCCACGACTTCTCCTGCTTCCTGGCCGACTCGCGCGGTACCTTGATCAGCCAGGCCGACGGCATCCCGATCCATACCGGCGGCGGCGGCTTTGCCGTGCGCGCCGTCCTGCGTGACTTCAAGGATGCCCCGGAAGCTCAAGGAATTTGGCCTGAGGACGTCTTCCTGCTGAACGATCCCTACACGGCGGGCGGCAACCATCTGCCGGACTGGGTGATCGCGCGGCCGGTGTTCGTAGCCGGTAAGCTGATAGCCTTCGCCTGCAACCGGGCCCACCAGGCCGATATCGGCGGCGGCGCGGCCGGCACCTACAACTCGGCGGCCACCGAGATCTTCCATGAGGGCATCCGGCTGCCGGTGCTGAAGCTGATCGAGCGCGGCCGCACGCGCGACGACCTGTGGCGGCTGCTGATGATCAACACGCGCCTGCCCGAGGCGCTCGACGGCGATCTGCGCGCCATGATCGGCTCGACGCGCATCGGCGCCGAGCGGCTGGCGGCCCTCGTCGAAGAGCTGGGCATCGACCGGGCCTCCGACTTCTTCGAAGGCGTTCTGGCCCATGCCGATCGCCGCTTCCGCGGCTGCATCGCCCGGCTGGCCAAGGGCGTGTGGCGCGCCGAGGAGCCCGTCGACAACGACTGCTTCGAGCCGATCGACGCCAGGATCGCCGTCACGTTGACCGTCAAGGACGACGGCCTGATCGTCGACTTCGCCGGCACCTCGCCGCAGCTGAAAGGCTTCAAGAACAGCTCCATCGCCAACTCGACATCGGCGGTGTTCATGGCGCTGTCGTCGTTCTTCGAACCCGACCTGCCCAAGAACGAAGGCGCTTTCCGCAGCGTCGAGATCCGGCTGCCCGAAGGCAGCATGGTGAATGCGCGGCCGCCGGCGCCCATGACCATGAACACCGTGTTCATTGCCCACGAGATCATCCATGCGCTGTGGAAGGCGTTGGACCAGGCGCTGCCCGAGCGTGCCTCGGCCGGCTGGTCGAAGGCCGTGCACGCCGTCACCGCCGGGGTGAAGGACGACGGCAGCCGCTACGTCATGTACCAGTGGGCCGGCGCACCGGCCGGCGGCGGCGTGGAAGGCCGCGACGGCTTCCATCTGATCGGCCATCTCATCACGCTGGGCGGCCTCACCCTGCCCAACCTCGAAACCTACGAGCAGCTCTATCCGGTACGCTTCCATCGCCAGGAGTTGCGCTGCGACAGCGCCGGCCCCGGCCGCTTCCGCGGCGGCGCCGGCTGCGACTACGAGGTCGAGGTCTTCACGCCGGCCGACTACGCCTTCCGCGGCGAA
>JAEZHS010000079.1 GCA_023436825.1 Pseudomonadota bacterium
GGCCTGCACCACCTCGGTTTCTACAACGACCTGCTCTACATCGCCGCGGTGATCGCACCTGGCTCGTTCAACGACATCCAGCTCGGCAACAACGTCACGAGCTTCTTCACGACGCCCGGCGACACCCCGTCCGGCTATTACAACACCGTGCTCGACCTCTACATGGAGCCGACCGGCGAGGGCTGGTCGGCGACCGCCGGCTACGACCTGGTGAGCGGGCTGGGCACGCCCAACGGCCTCCTGCTGGCGCGCGCGCTGAGCGCCATCGCCCATGCGCAGGTCTCGTTCGGCAGCAGCCCGGCAATGCTCGACGACGACGGGCACGGCGGCTGGCAGAGCGGCGCCGACCAGGCGCTGCTGTTCCAGACCAGCTCGCCCGGCGAAGGGTCGACGGTGGCGCTCGATCTCGGCGGCCACGGGACGGTGTTCGCCAGCGCGGCCTCGGACAGCTTCGCCTGGTCCAGCCGGCTGGCGCAGCAGTCGCTGCAGGCCGACTTCGATCCCGGCCTGGTGCTGCTGTTCGACAAGCAGGCGCAGGGCGCGTCGAGCTACGCGCGGCTCGGCGACGATGAGGGCCTGTCGCTCCACATCGACGGCATCGCCGGCCGGGCGGTGCAGGCGAGCCTCAGCAACCCGTTCGGCTTCGCCGACTTCTTTGCCGGCAACGATACGGTGCGCGTGGCGCGTCCGCTGGCCGTCGCCGAGACGGTGGGCGGGCACGACGACCAGATCGCGGTGCTGCGCATGCGCCAGGGCGGCGAGAACACGCTGCAGCTCACGGTCTACAAGGTCGATGATCTCGCCGGCACGATCGACGGCCTGGCGCCGGGCCACGCCGCCTATGCCGCGGCGGCGCAGGGCCGCGCCTACCATACGACATCGGGCGACACGGCGATCGCCGGGCCGGGCTACGGGCAGTTCGCACAGGTGATGCTGAAGGGGATCGACGCCGGCGACATCATCGCCATGCGGCTCGACAACCTGACCACCGGCGCCTTCTACTGGGCCTTCGCCAATGCCAACGAGACCGTCGACGGCCAGTCCGTCAACCACCTGTGGAGCTACGGCCTGAACACCTGGGGCTGGGAGGACACCTTCGGCGGCGGCGACCAGGATTACAACGACATGACTGTGCAGTTCGACTTCACCAGTGCCTACGGTCACGGCTGGCTGGCGTAGAGGTCGGCCGCGCGCCGCCGCGACAAAATTGTGGCCTGCATTGACAACGCGCACGGCATCGGACGAATGGATGCCGGGGGCAGAGCGATGCGCGAGATTCTACAGCTGCCGTTTACCTGTCACAGTTGCCACCACGCCTTCTCGGTGCCGAAGGTGGAGCTGGACAAGAACGGACCTATTCATTGTCCGAAGTGCGCGACGATTTTCCGGCTCAAGAGCGAGCAGATGAAGCACCTCGCGCCGGGCCGGAAGCCCGTCAAGGAGTAGAGCGACTTCTGTTCAACGCCTCGAACAGCGCGGCGAAGAACGCGCGGTCCTGGCGGCGTCGTTCCTCGAACTGCGCCGGGGCGCCCCAGATCGCCCACTTCACGACGACCGTGTCCTCGGCCGGGTTCACCAGGATGACCTGGCCGGCATTGCCGAGCGCATAGAACACGCCGCTGCCGCCGCGCAACTTCGCATCGCCGGCGCCCACCTTATTGGATACGACTCCCGCATGCTCGTGCAGCCACCACTGGAAGCCGTAGGGCGAGCCGGCCTCGATCGACGCGCGGGAAGGGATTACCGACTCGGCCATCCACCCCTCCGGCACGATCCGCGTGCCGTCCGGCAAGGCCCCGCCGCCCAGCGCAACCAGGCCCAGCCGGCCGTAGTCGCGCAAGGTCGCGCCGAAGCCCGACGCCGTGAACGCACTGCCGCCCGGAGCTTCGAGGTTCCAGTACGCATCGCCCTCCATGCCGGCGCGGCTCCACAGCTCGCGCTCCAGCTGGACCGGCGCCGTCCGGCCGAGGGCGCGTTCCAGCACCAGGCCGAGCAGCACGGAATCGGCGCTGCAGTAGTTGAACACTGCGCCGGGCGTATTGGCCTTGCGATCCCGCCGGCCGCCGAGTTCCCTCAGGAATTCCAGGAACGCGCCTTTCTTGCCGCCGACCGTGCAGAGCTGGAGGCGGGCGACGTCGCTCGACCGGTCCTGGTAGTCCTCGGAGTAGGCGACGCCGGACGTCATCTGCAGGCAGTGGCGCAAGGTGACGTTGTCGTAGTGCGTGCCCCTGAGCTCCGGCACGTAGCCCGTGACCGGATCGTCGACCGACCGGATGTGCTGCGACCGCACTGCCGTGCCGATCATCAGCGACGTGATCGATTTCGCCATCGAGCGCGAGGCCCACACCGTCGACTCGTCGTTGCCGCGCGTAAAACGCTCGAGCACGATCTCGCCGCGCCGGATGACGAGCAGCCCCGTCGCCTCGGTCTCGTCCATGTACGCGGCCACGTCGAGGCCCAGGCGTTCGTCCCGTCGCGGCAGCGCGCGCACCGGCGCGCCCGCCTTCACCACATGGCTCGGGAACAGGTGATGCATGTTGCGATGCGCCACCAGCTTCTGCTCGTCGTTCCACATGAACTGATCGGCGGGACGCGGCATCGCCGTTCGGTCTGCGGACGACGGCGCGGGCAAGGGTTTCGGCTCGGTCATGATCGCGCTATTTCACCTGCTGTCGCCGGGAGGGCAATATCCCAGGCATCCTCTTGTTCGCTAGGTAAAGACAGATGAATTTGACACGTCGCACCATGATCGCGCTCGCCGGCGCGGGCCCGGCGCTCATGGCCACCCGGGGCGCGCGTTCGGCCGACAAGGTGCTGAAGGTCGTCCTCGGCAGCGACCTGCGCGGCCTCGACCCGGTGTTCAACACCGCGACCTACGCGGCCTATCACGGCTACCTCGTCTACGATCAGCTCTTCGCGCTCGATTCGCGCGGCAAGCCGCAGCCGCAGATGGTCGATACCTGGAAGGTCTCGGACGACCGCAAGGCCTACATGTTCCGCCTGCGCAACGGGCTCAAGTTCCACGACGGCAGCCCGGTGCGCGCCGCCGACGCCGTCGCCTCGATCCTGCGCTGGAAGGACCGCGACATCGTCGGCAAGGCCATGTTCTCGGCCGGCGCCAAGCTCGACGTGGTCGACGATCTCATCTTCACGCTCGACCTGCGCGATCCCTTCGGCCTGGTGCTCGACGCGCTCAGCAAGCCGACGGCCAACGCGCTGTTCGTCATGCCGGAGGCGGTGGCGAAGACGCCGGCGACGGCGCAGATCACCAGCGCTATCGGCTCGGGGCCCTTCATCTTCGTGAAGGAGGAATGGCGGCCCGGCGAGAAGGCGGTCTACGTCCGCAATCCGAATTACGTGCCGCGCCAGGAGAAGCCCGACGGCCTCGCCGGCGGCAAGGTCGTGAAGGTCGACCGCGTCGAATGGCTGTCGATGCCCGATCCCACCACCGCCATCTCGGCGCTGGGCGCGGGCGAGATCGACTACCTGCAGAACCCGGCCATGGACACCTATCCGGTGCTGAAGGCGAACCCCAAGGTCCGCTTCGTCACGGTCGACCCGACCGGCAGCATGCTCTGGATCCGGCCCAACCACCTGCAGCCTCCCTTCGACGATCCCAAGGCGCGCCAGGCGCTGCTGCACACCGTCGACCAGACGGCGATCCTGCAGGCGATCGGCGCGCCGGCCGAGAATGCCCGGCCGTTCTGCGGCTCGTTCTTCATGTGCGGCACGCCGACGGAGACGAAGGCCGGCACGGCCGGCCTCGAGAAGCCGGACTTCGAGAAGGCCAGGGCGCTGCTGAAGGAGTCGGGCTACGACGGCCGGCCGGTCGTCTTCATGCAGCCGAGCGATCTCAGCGCCAACTTCAACGCCACGGTCGTGGTCGCCGACGGCATGCGCAAGGCGGGCTTCAAGGTCGACGTCCAGCCGCTCGACTGGGGCACGGTCTCGCAGCGCCGCAACAACAAGGGC
>JAEZHS010000188.1 GCA_023436825.1 Pseudomonadota bacterium
CGCATCTGGAGAACCGAGTCGGCGAGCCCGCCGCCAATCCCTACCTCTATATGGCGAGCCAGATCGCGAGCGGACTGGACGGCATCGACCGCAAGCTCGATCCCGGCCCGTCGGCCGACACACCCTATGAAAGCAAGGCGCCCGCCCTGCCGCGCTCGCTGGGCGAGGCGCTGGCGGCGCTTGGCGAGGACAAGGCGCTGCGGGCGGGATTCGGCGACTTCTTCGTCGACTACTATCTCAAGCTCAAGCAGGCCGAGATCGCCCGCTTCGAGTCCGACGTCAGCGACTGGGAGCAACGCGAGTACTTTTCATTGTTTTAGCAGTCTTCTTCCTCCCCATCGCTAGATGGGGAGGTGTCTGCGAAGCGGACGGAGGGGTCATGAGCAACAGCATTGAGCTCATGACCCCTCCGGCCCTTCGGGCCACCTCCCCAGCTCTGCTGGGGAGGAATGAATTGCACCGGCCCACTCCCCATATAGGGGCATGTTTGACTTCCAGCCCCTCCTCGTCTCCGACGAGCTCAGCCCGTCGGAAGCAAGTTCCTCCGTAGAAACCACCTCTGACGACCGCCTGTTCGACGCCTACTCCCAGGCCGTGGTCGACGTGGTCGATCGCGTCGGCCCCGCCGTCGTGCGCGTCGAGACCCCGCCCGATCGCGAGAAGCGCCAGCGCGGCGGCACCGGCTCGGGCGTGGTGATCTCGCCCGATGGCCTAGTGCTGACCAACAGCCACGTCGTGCAGGGCGCCTCCGCCGTGCGGCTGGCGCTGGCCGACACGCGCACCGTCAAGGCGCGCGTGCTGGGCGACGATCCGCACACCGACCTGGCACTGCTGCGCGTGGTCGACGACGTGTCGCTGCCGGCAGCAAGGCTCGGCAACTCCAAGGGCTTGCGCCGCGGCCAGCTCGTCGTCGCCATCGGCAACCCGTTGGGCTTCGAATCGACAGTGACCGCCGGCGTCGTTTCGGCGCTCGGCCGCTCGCTGCGCTCCTACAGCGGGCGGCTCATCGACGACGTCATCCAGACCGACGCCGCCCTCAATCCCGGCAATTCGGGCGGCCCGCTGGTATCCTCGCGCGGCGAGGTCATCGGCATCAACACCGCCGTGATCGCCGGCGCCCAGGGCATCTGCTTCGCCGTCGCCAGCAATACGGCAAGCCACGTCGTGAGCGAGATCGTGCGCCATGGCCGGGTGCGGCGCGCCTTCATCGGCGTCGCCGGCCAGACCGTGCCCTTGCCGCGCCGGCTTGCCCTGGCGCTCGGGCTGAAGCAGGCACGCGGCGTGGCGATCGCCAGCCTCGAGCCCGACAGCCCGGCCGCAAAGGCCGGCCTTCAGACGGGCAACATCGTGCTGGCGCTGGACGGCGAGCCGGTGACCGGCGCCGATGACCTGGTGCGGCTGCTGGGCGGGGCACGCATCGGCGTCGCCACCTCCCTCACGGTCATCGCCCACACCGAGCTCAAGCAGATCGTTGTGCTGCCGGCCGAGCGCCTGGAATCACGAACTGAGGAACGCGGCAAATGAAACCCATCGCCGTCGTCACCACCGTCGCCAGCCGCGAGGATGCACTTCGGCTGGCGCACACGCTGGTCGAGCGCAAGCTCGCGGCGTGTGCGCAAATCTCGCAGATCGAGAGCATTTACAGCTGGAAGGGCGCGATCCAGCAGGAGCCCGAGCTGCGCGTGCTGTTCAAGACCACCGACGAGCGTTACGCACTGGTCGAGAGCACCATCCGTGAGCTGCACCCCTACGATTTGCCTGCGATCCACGCCTTTGCGTTCGAGCACGTCTATCCGGCCTATGCGGAGTGGATCGTGGAGAACGCCGTCGGTTGATCTGCCGGGGGCACGTGCCTCCAGGCCCACTCATGGTTTTCGTCTTCCGGACCGCGCGCTGGGTCGCAGTTTGCCGCGACCTCCCTGCGCGCTCGTGATTCATGAGCGAGCCGGAGGCTCGCGGTCCCGGAAGACTACTCGACCTTCCCGCCCTCCAGCATCCTGGTCCAGCGCTTCTGCATCTCCTCGGGGCTGACGAGTTCCTTCGTCGCCGCGAGGAACCAGCGGTAGCCGAACGGACAGGCGACCATGCCGGAGCGATCGCCGTAGAACTGGTCCTGCACCTCGCGCATCAAGGTGGCGCCCGCCTTGACGGCGCGGTCGACCGCCTTGTCGGCGTCCGGCACCTGGATATGGAACGCCACTGGCGAACCGCCGATCGCCGCCGGGCTCTTGGCGCCGAAATCAGGATACTCGTCGTTCAACATGAGCACGCTGTCGCCGATCCTGATCTCCGCATGTCCGACCCGCCCCGACGGCTCGGACAGGCGGAACAGCTCCGTGGCGCCGAACGCCTTGGCATAGAAGGCGATGGCCTCCTTGGCATCGTGCACCGTCATATGGGCCCGCAGGGTCTGATCCTTTGCGCTCATGGCTTCACCTGTGTTATATTACGTTACGTATCGTAACGTTAATGGATGATGAGTCAAGCCCCTTCGCCTCCCAGCCGCGGCCGGCCGCGCGACCCACGCACCCGCGCCGCGATCCTCGCCGCCGCTCGTGCCCTGCTCGATAAAGGCGGCCTCACCGCCGTCACCATCGAGGCGATTGCCGCCAAGGCGGGCGTCAGCCGTCCCACGATCTACCGCTACTGGCCCAACGCGCCGGCCGTGGCGATGGCGGCCTTCCTCGAAGCATCGGGCGCTCCCGCCGCCGGCAAGACCTCGCGATCGCCGCTCGCCGCCTTGCGCGCCCAGCTCCACGCGCTGGCCGATGCGTTTGCAGCGCCCGCTGGCCGCAGCGTCGCCGCCATGGTCGCCGCAGCGCAGTCCGAGACCGAGCTCGCCAAGGCGTTCCGCAACGAGTTCATCGCCCGCAACCGCGATGCTGCCCGAGAGCTTCTCGAACGCTGCGTCGCCGAGCGGCTGGTCGCCCCGCCCGCCGACATCGATCTGGTGCTCGACCTCGTCTTCGGTCCGCTGTTCTACCGCCTGCTGATGGGCCACGCGCCGATCACGCGCGGCTTCGTCGACCAGCTTCTCGACGCGGTCATCCCTGCGCTCTAGGCTCCCCCATCTTGGGGAGAGTGCCATGATGCATGCCAGCATCACCATCTTCACCGTGAAGGACGTCATGGCGAGCCTCGCATACTTCCGCGACAAGCTGGGCTTCGACGTCGCGTTCGAATACGGCAATCCCACCTTCTATGTCGGCCTGTGCTCGGGCGACGTGAGCCTGCACCTGGTCGCCGCCTCGCAGACGCCGCGCCTGCCCGGCCACGGCGCGATATCGATCTTCGTCGACGACGTCGACGCTCTGCACGCCGATCTCGTGCAGCGCGGCGCCCGCGTGCTCAAGGCGCCCAAGGACTACGACTACGGCCTGCGCGACTTCGACGTTGCCGACCTCGACGGCAACATGATCTTCTTCGGCATGGAATCCCGGAAGGCTTCATAGTTTTCCGGACCGCGAGCCCCCGAAAGCGAAGGAACTTCAATGGACCTCTGGCAATACGACGCGACCGATCTCGCCCGTCTCATCCGCACCGGCCAGGCTTCGGCCCGCGAGGCGGTCGACTCGGTCCTGAAGCGCCTGCACGCCGTCAATCCCACGATCAACGCCGTCGTGCGCGTGCTCGAGCCGGAGGCGCGCGCCGCAGCCGAGACCGCCGACGCCGCCCGGGCGCGCGGCCATGCCCTGCCGCCGCTGCATGGCGTTCCGGTGACGACCAAGGTCAATGTCGACCAGGCCGGCCTGCCGACGGACAACGGCGTCGTTCCGCTCAAGGACTTCATCGCCAAGGAGGACAGCCCGGTCGTCGCCAACCTCAAGCACGCCGGCGCGATCATCGTCGGGCGCACCAATGCGCCGGCCTTCTCCATGCGTATCTTCACCGACAACGCGCTGCACGGCTGCACCTACAATCCGCGCGACCGGACGGTGACGCCGGGCGGCTCGAGCGGCGGCGCGGGCGCGGCGACGGCGACCGGCATCGGCGCCATCGCCCATGGCAACGACATAGGCGGCTCGGTGCGCATCCCCGCCTACTGCAACGGCGTGGTCGGACTGCGGACGGGCTTCGCGCGAATCCCCTCGCTCAATCCAAGCGCGCCGCAGGGCCGGCCGATCGGGGCGGTTCTGATGGCTGTCCAAGGTCCGCACACCCGCACCGTGCGCGACGCTCGTCTTGCTCTGGAAGTCATGGCCCGCGGTGATCGCCGCGACTGGCGCTGGAACGACGTGCCGATGCAGGGTCCGCCGCCGGCCCGGCCGATCAAGGTCGCGATCGTTCCCGAGGTGCCGGGCGGCCCGACCCATCCCGCGCAGGCCGCCGCCGTGCGCCTCGCCGGCAAGCATCTGCAGGCGGCAGGCTATGTCGTCGAGGAGATCCTGCCGCCCGACATGGAGCGCGGCGTCGAGCTCTGGCACATGATCTGCGTCACCGACGTCTTCGGCGGCCTGTGGCCGCAGATGCAGAAGATGGGCGATCCCGACGCCATCGCCGCGATGGAGGCATGGTTGAAAGTCCACAAGGCGGTCGATCTACAGACCTACGTCGCGGCGCTGACCGAGCGCGAAGGACTGATGTTGCGCTGGATGACCTTCTTCCAGCAATGGCCGCTGGTGATCCTGCCAACGCTCTGCGATCTGCCGCCCAAGCAGCGCGCCGACGTCACCGTCGAGGGGCAGAAGGAGATCCTGCTGTCGATGCGCTCGGCCCTGCTGGCGCCCCTGCTCGGCCTGCCCGGGCTCGCCGTGCCGGTCGGCAGTCACGACAAGCTGCGCACGGGCGTGCAGATCATGAGCATGCGCAATCGCGAGGATCTCTGCCTCGACGCCGGCGAGGTCATCGAGGCCGCCGAGGGCGTCGTGAAGCCGATCGATCCCGTGAAGGCTTAGTGCTCATGGTCTTCCGGACCGCGCGCGTCCCCGCGCGCTCATGTTCATGAAGCGCGGAGGA
>JAEZHS010000181.1 GCA_023436825.1 Pseudomonadota bacterium
ACCGGCGCCAGGCAGTTGGTGGTGCACGAGGCGTTGGAGACGACGACGTGGTCCTTGGTGAGCTTGTCGTGGTTGACGCCGTAGACGACCGTGAGGTCGGCATTGTCGGCCGGGGCCGACACCAGCACGCGCTTGGCGCCGGCGGCGATGTGGGCCGAGGCCTTGTCCTTCGAGGTGAAGATGCCGGTGCACTCCAGCGCGATGTCGACGCCCATCGCCTTGTGCGGCAGCTTGGAGGGATCGCGCTCGGCGGTCACCTTCATCTTGCCGCGGCCGACATCGATCGTGTCGCCGTCGACCTTGACCTCGCCGTTGAAGCGGCCGTGCACGCTGTCGAAGCGGAAGAGGTGGGCGTTGGTCTCGACCGGGCCGAGATCGTTGATCGCCACCACCTCGATGTCCTTGCGGCCCGATTCCATGATGGCGCGCAGCACGTTGCGGCCGATGCGCCCGAATCCGTTGATTGCAACCCGAACTGCCATGTCTTCCTCCATTAACTGCTCAGCCGGCGCGCCGCGTCTGCGATCGCCTCGGCGGTGATGCCGAAATGCTTGTAGAGATCGGCCGCCTTGCCCGACGCGCCGAAGCTCTTCATGCCCACGAACGCACCGCGCGTGCCCAGCCAACGTTCCCAGCCGAAGCCCGATGCCGCCTCGCAGGCTACCCGGATCGTGCCGTCAGGCCCAAGGACCTGCTGGTGATATGTTTCGTCTTGCGCAGCGAACAACTCCCACGACGGCATGGATACGACCGCCGCCTGGATGCCGTCCTTGGCCAGAAGATCGCGCGCGCCGAGCGCAAGATGGACCTCCGAGCCCGAGGCGATGAGCCGGACGGTGGCCGAAGCGTCGCCCGCCAGGATGTACGCGCCGCGGGCGCAACGGTTGCCGTCGCCGGCGTCGCGGATGGTCGGCAGGTTCTGGCGCGTCAGTGCAATGACGCTCGGCGTCTTCCTGGACTCGAGCGCGATCTGCCAGCACTCGGCCGTCTCAATCGTGTCGGCGGGACGCATCACCTGCAGGCCGGTGATGGCGCGCAGCGCCGCCAGATGCTCGACGGGCTGATGCGTCGGGCCGTCTTCGCCGAGGCCGATCGAATCGTGGGTCATCACATAGATCACCCGCAGCCCCATCAGGGCCGCCAGCCGGATCGAGGGCCGGCAGTAGTCGGTGAACACCAGGAAGGTGCCGCCATAGGGGATGATGCCGCCATGCAGGGCCATGCCGTTCATGGCCGCGGCCATCGCGTGCTCGCGGATGCCGTAATAGACGTAGCGTCCGCCGGCGTCGCTCGGCGTGTTCGCCTTCAGGGCGGCGGTCTTGGTGTTGTTCGAGCCGGTCAGATCGGCCGAGCCGCCGACCGTCTCTGGCAGCAGCGGATTGATGACCTCGAGCGCCTCCTGGCTCGACTTCCGGGTGGCCCACGATGGCTTCTCGCTGGCGACCTTGGCCTTGAAGGCGTCGATCGCCTCGCCGACGGCCGCCGGAATGTCGCCCCTCAGGCGGCGGTCGAACTCGGTGCGATCGGGCTCGGCCATCGCGGCATGGAGCTTTACCCACTTGCGGCGGGCCGACTTGCCGCGCGATCCGACCTTGCGCCAGGCCGTGAAGATCGGCTCGGGGATCTCGAACGGCGGGTAGGGCCAGCCGAGCTTCTCGCGCGCGCCCGCGATCTCGTCCTTGCCGAGCGGCGAGCCGTGCGTGGCGGCCGTGCCGGCCTTGGTCGGCGCGCCGTAGCCGATCACCGTCTTGCAGGCGATCAGCGAGGGCTTGTCTGTGACGTTACGCGCCTTGCGGATCGCGCGCTGGACGGCGTCGGGATCGTGACCGTCGACCGCCTGGACGTGCCAGCCGGCAGCGGCGAAGCGCTTCTTGTGATCCTCCGAGGTGCTGAGCGAGGTCGGCCCGTCGATCGAGATGCCGTTGTCGTCGAACAGCACGATCAGCCGGCCGAGGCCGAGATGGCCCGCCAGCGTGATCGCCTCCTGACCGACGCCCTCCATCAGGCAGCCGTCGCCGACGATGACGTAGGTGTAGTGATCGACGATGTCGCGGCCGAAGCGCTCGGCCATCAGCCGTTCCGCGAGCGCAAAGCCGACGGAATTGCCGAGTCCTTGCCCGAGCGGGCCGGTAGTGGTCTCGATGCCGCTGGCGTGGCCGTATTCGGGATGGCCCGCGGTCTTGGAGCCGAGCTGGCGGAAATGCTTCAGCTCATCGAGCGTCATGTCGGCGTAGCCGGTCAGGTACAGCAGTGAATAGAGCAGCATCGAGCCGTGGCCGGCCGACAGGACGAAGCGGTCGCGATCGGGCCAGTGGGGATCCGAGGCGTCGAACTTCATGAACTTGGTGAACAGCACCGTGGCGACGTCGGCCATGCCCATGGGCATGCCGGGATGTCCCGAATCCGCCTGCTGCACGGCGTCCATGGCCAGAGCCCTGATGGCGTTCGCCATGTCGCGGCGGGCAGCGATCTGATCGGTCATTTTGCGGGGGCGCCGGTATGTTTTTTGAAACGACGCGCAACATGCCGACCGCTCTCCCATGCGTCAATGCGCAAAAGCCGCCGGCAAAGCCAACATCTAGCGTTCTCAGTCGCTCCACAGCGCCAAGATGTTGACCATGCACCGGCCCTACACTTATCCTCCGACAATGGAGCAGGTGCGGACGGGAGTGCAATCACCGCCCTCCAGTGGGGGAGCGATGTCCAAGGCGGCCGCCAGCGCGAAGGATCGCGTGGACAGTGCGCTCAGCCGGCTGGAATCGATGGTGGAAGAACGCCTGCAGGCGGAAGCCGACCGTGCCAACGACCTGGCGAAGCGTCTCGACAGACTCGAGCGCCAGCACGACGAACTGAAGAAGGTGGCAATGGAGGTTGAAGGTCGCCTCGAGCGCGCGATGGAGTACATCCGCTCGCTGCTGGCCGCCGACCAGAAGTGATCAAGTCAAGACATCCAAGCTGAAGGATGCTTCGCACAGGCTGACGTGTCAGAGTGTGCACCCCCTCGACGCCCAAAGGGCGCAACAAAAAGGAGTAACGTACGATGCCGGAGGTCTCGGTCCAGATCGCCAATCGCAACTATGAGCTTGCCTGTGGCGACGGCGAGGAAGAGCGGGTTCAGGAACTCGCTGCCTATGTCGACGAGAAGGTCACCGAACTGCGCCGGCAACTGCCCGGCACCCCCGAAGTCAAGCTGCTGGTGTTCGCGGCCTTGATCCTGGCCGACGAAAGCCGCGAGGCGCGCGGCATCGCCAAGGCGGCCGAAAGCGCCCGGGCAAGCGCCACCGACAGCGCCGAAACGCTGGCGACGGCGCTCGAGGACTTGATCACCTCGCGCGTCGACAAGATGAGCAAGAAGGTGAGCGGGGCGGCTTAGGCAGCTGTTGCCACCTCCTCATGTTCTCATGTTCCTCTCCCCCTTTGGGGTAGAGGAGTCTGAATGTGATGATGGCGGTATTTGGCCGTGCATTGCAGGCTCCGCCTCCAATGCCTAGATTACCGGTGGGGCGGAGTTCTGCGCGGTGCGTGGCTCGCCTAAAAACCCCGGGGCCAATAAAGATCTCCTGGGAGCTGTTCCTGGCCTCGACCGTGGTCTTGGCCACACGGCGCCCACCTGCTTTTGCAGGCCTTGGAGGTTTTTACGGTCACGGCCCATCGTGGAGCCGCCCCACCTTGCTCCTTTCCCCGCCATGTCCCTGATCGACGACAAGCGCACCCTGCGCTCCGCCATGCTTGCCTGGCGCGGCGCCCTCGCCGACGACGAGCGTCGCGCCGCCGCCGGCGGCTTGGTGACGAGCTTCGAGCGCGAGAAGCCGTTCGAGACGCCGGCGGTCGTGTCCGGCTTCTGGCCGATCAAGGACGAGATCGACATCCGGCCCCTGATGATCGCGCTGCACAACGGCGGCTGCGAGCTCGCACTGCCCGTGGTCCAGGGCCGCGGCAAGCCACTGCTGTTCCGCGCCTGGCGGCCGGGCGACCCCCTGGAGCAGGGCGTGTTCGGGACGCTGCAGCCTTCCCCCAAGCGCGAGACGCTGGAGCCCGACGCGCTGATCGTGCCAATGCTGGCCTGTGACCGGGAGGGATGGCGGCTGGGCTACGGCGGCGGCTTCTACGACCGCACCCTGCTTGGCCTGCGCGGCCGCAAGACGGTGACGGCGGTTGGGGTCGGGTTCAACGCGCAGCTGGTCGATGAGATTCCGCACGATCCCGACGACCAGCGACTCGATTGGCTGTTGACCGACAAGCGCGCTTACGCCTTTGTCTAAGGTATGAAGGTCCTGTTCTGCGGTGACATTGTCGGCCGCGCCGGCCGCGATGTGGTGATCAAGGAAGTGCCGCGCCTCAGGCGCGAGCTAGGTCTCGATTTCGTGGCGGTCAACGGCGAGAACGCGGCGGCGGGCTTCGGCATCACCGCCAAGATCTGCGGCGAGTTGCACGAGGCCGGCGTCGACTGCATCACCACCGGCAACCACGTCTGGGACCAGCGCGAGATCGTGCCCTACATCGCCCAGGACAAGCGCCTGCTGAGGCCCGTCAACTTCCCGCCCGGCACGCCGGGCTGGGGGGCCAACCTCTTCCAGACCGCGCGCGGCCAGAAGGTCGCGGTGATCAACGTCATGTGCCGGCTGTTCATGGACGCGCTCGACGATCCGTTCCGCGGCGTCGATGCCGAGCTTGCGAAGTACACCTTGGGCAGTACGGCCAACTTCATCCTGGTCGACGTGCACGGCGAGGCGACTAGCGAAAAGCAATCCGTGGGACACTATTGCGACGGCCGCGTCTCGGCCGTGCTGGGCTCGCATAGCCATGTTCCCACTGCCGATAGCTGGATCCTGCCGAGAGGCACTGCCTACCAGACCGACGTCGGCATGTGTGGCGACTACGATTCGGTGATTGGCATGAAAAAGGAGTCGGCCGTGCAGCGCTTCGTGCGCAAGGTGCCGGGTGAGCGGCTGGCGCCGGCGGAAGGCGAGGGCACTTTGTGCGCGGCGGTTGTGGAAACCGACGACCGTACAGGCCTCGCGACCTCGGTGCGGCCGATCAGACTGGGCGGCCGGCTGCCTCAGGCCCTGTGAATTGCTGCATCTTGTGTTGAACAAGCGGCCGCCCTACCTATTAGAGGTAGTCTGAAGACCCTCGTTGACGGCTTGGGGAAAAAGCGGCATCGTCTTGATGTTAAACGATTTTTCGCCGGCTTCGGCGACTGTCTTCAGGTTAGAGGGGGCGTCGGAATC
>JAEZHS010000297.1 GCA_023436825.1 Pseudomonadota bacterium
GTGGCCGCGCCGCATGGAGTGCGTGGCCTGGTGCGCATCAGGAGCTTCACCGAGGACCCGATGGCCATCGCCTCCTACGGCAAACTGTCGGACGAGACGGGGAAGACGCGGTACCGGGTCGAAGCGCTGAGCACGGTCAAAGGTGCGGTGCTGGCCCGGATCGAGGGCGTAGCCGATCGCAACGCCGCCGAGGCGATACGAGGATTGCGGCTCTATGTGGAGCGCGAGCGATTGCCGGCGACGGGCGAGCGGGAGTGGTACGAGGCGGACCTGATCGGTCTGCCTGCCGTCGGAACGGACGGCCGGGATTGGGGCAAGGTGATGGCCTTCCACGATTTCGGCGCGGGCCGGACGATGGAGATCTCGGGAGGCACGGCGTCACGCCAATCAGTGATGCTGCCTTTCACCGACGAAGCGGTGCCCGAGGTCGACGTCGAGAGCGGCAAGGTCGTGGTCGATCCGCCGGCGGGTCTGCTGGCGGGCGGAGAGAAGGAGGCGTAGGACCAACGTGTGGCGCGCTGTGGCGCTGACGCTCTTCCCGGAGATGTTTCCGGGCCCGCTGGGCGAGAGCCTGGCCGGCAAGGCGCTGAAGGAAGGTGTGTGGTCGCTGGAGGCGGTCGATATCAGGCGGTTCGCCAAGGACCGCCACGGCACGGTCGACGATGCCCCCTTCGGGGGCGGCGCCGGCATGGTGATGAAGCCCGACGTGCTGTCGGCGGCGATCGAGGCGGTCGCCCGCTCGCTGGAGATGTCGGCACCGGAGATGTCGGGAGTGCCGAAGGTTCTGCTGTCTCCAAGAGGCGCGCCGTTCACTCAGGCGCGCGGACGGGAGCTGGCCCGGGGTCCGGGCGTGGTGCTGGTGTGCGGGCGGTTCGAGGGCGTCGACGAGCGCGTCATCGAGGCCCAGGCGTTGGAGGAGATCTCGGTCGGCGATTTCGTGCTTTCGGGCGGCGAGATCGCGGCCATGGCGGTGATGGATTGCTGCGTGCGGCTGCTGCCCGGTGTGATGGGCGAGCCCCTGTCGGCGAACGAGGAGAGTTTCGAGGACGGACTGCTGGAGTATCCGCACTACACGAGGCCCGCGAGCTGGACCGGGCCCGACGGAACCGAACGGCGCGTGCCGGAGGTCCTGGTCTCGGGACATCACGGCAAGGTCGCGGACTGGCGGAGGCGACAGCGGGAAGAGATTACGCGGCGAAGGCGGCCCGATCTGTGGGCCGAGCGCACCGCGAGGACGAACGAAGAGAAGTGACGAAAGGATGGATGCGATGAACATTCTCGATACGCTGGCCCAGGCCCAGATGGACAAGGTGACGGCCGAGCGGCCGGTGCCGCGTTTCGAACCCGGCGATACGCTCCGCGTGCACGTCAAGGTTCAGGAAGGCAACCGCGAGCGCATTCAGGTCTACGAAGGCCTGTGCATCGCCCGCAAGAACGACGGCATCAACTCGTCGTTCACGGTGCGCAAGATCTCGTTCGGCGAGGGCGTGGAGCGCGTGTTCCCGCTCTACAGCCCGGGCATCTGGGAGATCGAGGTCATCCGCAAGGGCGTCGTGCGCCGCGCCAAGCTCTATTACCTGCGCGACCTGCGCGGCAAGGCGAGCCGCATCGCCGAGGACGTCGAGGCCCAGCGCGAGCTGGTCGCCGAGCAGGCCGACGAGACCAAGGTTCGGCGGCGCGAGAAGCTCAAGAAGGAAAAGCCCAAGGACGAGAAGAACGTGCGTGCCGCCAAGGGCGGCGGAAAGAGGTAGGCGACCATGGCGTTCCGCAAGAAGTCGGCCACGCCGCCGCCACCGCCTCCTCCGCCGCGGACACTGTTCGAGAAGATCTGGGACGCCCACGTCGTCCATCGCCAGGACGACGGCACCTGCGTCCTCTACATCGACCGTCATCTCGTCCACGAGGTGACCAGCCCGCAGGCCTTCGAAGGCCTGCGCATGGCCGGACGTCCGGTGCGCCGGCCCGACGCCACCATCGCCGTGGCCGACCACAACACGCCGACCACGCCGATCGGCGAAGGCGGCATGGATGAGGAATCGCGCATCCAGGTCGAGACCCTGGAGAAGAACGTCGTCGACTTCGGCGTGCCGTATTTCGACATGAACGATGCCCGCCGCGGCATCGTCCACGTGATCGGCCCCGAGCAGGGCCTGACCTTGCCGGGCATGACCATCGTCTGCGGCGACAGCCATACCTCGACGCACGGCGCGTTCGGCGCGCTGGCCTTCGGCATCGGCACCTCGGAGGTCGAGCACGTGCTCGCCACCCAGACGCTGATCCAGAAGCCGGCCAAGAACATGCGCGTGGCGGTCGAGGGCAGCCTGCCGCTCGGCGTCACCGCCAAGGACGTGATCCTCGCCATCATCGGCAAGCTCGGCACCGCCGGCGGCACCGGCTACGTGATCGAGTATGCCGGTCGCGCCATCCGCGAGATGACGATGGAAGGCCGCATGACGGTCTGCAACATGTCGATCGAGGCGGGCGCGCGTGCCGGCCTGATCGCGCCGGACGACACGACCTTCAAGTATCTCGAAGGCCGGCCGTATTCACCCAAGGGCGGTGCGTGGGACCTGGCGCTCAGCCAGTGGCGTCGCCTGCCGAGCGACAAGGGTGCGAACTTCGACACCCAGCTCGACCTGCTGGCGTCCGACATCCCGCCGATGGTGACCTGGGGCACCAGCCCGCAAGACGCGCTGCCAATCACCGACGTCATTCCCGATCCGGCCAACGCGCCGGACGAGAACCGCCGCGAGGCGTGGGCGCGTTCGCTCGCCTACATGGGCCTGACGCCGGGCACCAAGCTCGTCGACGTGCCGATCGACCGCGTGTTCATCGGCTCGTGCACCAACGGCCGCATCGAAGACCTGCGCGCCGCCGCCGAGATCGCGCGCGGCCGCAAGGTCGCGGCGGGCGTGTCGGCCATGGTCGTGCCGGGCTCCGGCCTGGTGAAGGCCGAGGCCGAGAAGGAAGGTCTCGACAAGATCTTCCTCGAGGCGGGCTTCGAATGGCGTATCCAGGGCTGCTCGATGTGCCTCGCCATGAACGCCGACCGGCTCGAGCCCGGCCAGCGCTGCGCCTCGACCTCGAACCGCAACTTCGAGGGCAGGCAGGGCCGCGGCGGACGGACCCATCTGTTGAGCCCGGCGATGGCGGCGGCCGCCGCCATCAAGGGCACGCTGGCCGACGTGCGTGATTATCAGTAGGCGCGACGACCAGTAGGAACGTCGCCTTGACCAACGCCCCACCGCCGCCTGTCTGGTCCGACCGACCGATGGCGGCGGTGGAGGGTGCGCCTCCCGGCGGATTCTGGATCCGCTTCGTCGCCTACATGATCGACGGATTGATCATGTTGGTTCCGACCGTGATCCTCGTCGGCCTCTTTGTCGGCTTCGTTCTTCTGACGCACGAATCGACGGTTCACGCAGGGCTGGCGGCTCCGCTGATCGTCGTTGTCCTCCTGATGGCTGCCGCGCTGATCGTGATCAACTGGCTGTATGAAGCGTTGATGACCAGTTCGCCGCGCGGCGCCACCTTCGGCAAGATGGCGCTCGGCCTGCGCATCGTCCGCCTCGACGGCACTCGGCTTTCCTTCGGGCGCGCCACTGGCCGCCACTTCGCGAAGTACATGGTGACGCCCATGGTGCCGCTGGCCATCGGCTACATCATGGCCGCCTTCACCAACCGCAAGCGAGCGCTGCACGATATTCTGGCCGACACGCTCGTGATAAGGTCGTCCTGACGATTTCGCCAGGAGACCGACATGCCGAGTGTGCCGACCTCAGGCTCCGTCCCGCCGCCGCCTCCGGTGTGGGATGCCCGTCCGCTGGAGACGACGGTGCGCTATGCCGGCTTCTGGATCCGGGTCGGGGCGGCCCTCGTCGACGGCATCGCACTCTGGATCGTCTGGTCGATCGTGCTGCTGGTGCTTCCCTCGGAGACGCCGGCGCCTCTGCCCGAGAACTCCGACCTCGAGACGCTGGTCGCCTATCTGAACAGCCTGATCTCGCCGCGCCAGATGATCGTCTATGCGCTGATCGTATGGGCCTATTACGCCTTCCAGGAAAGCTCGTCGGCGCAGGCCACCCTGGGCAAGCGGATGCTGGGCGTTCGCGTCTCCACCGAGGACGGGGGACGGCTGAATCCCCTGACGGCCAGCCTGCGCGCCTGGCCGATCTATCTGCCCTCGGTCGCCGCCATCGCCGGCAGCGGCTTCAGCACGGTAGTCGGCCTGATCGCCCTCATTTCCTGCATCGCCGTCGCCTTTTCGAAGCGCAAGCAGGGTCTGCACGACAAGATGGCTGGGGCGATACTCACCAGGCGGTAGCCCGGCTTGACGGGCTGGGGAAAAGTCCGTTTATTCCGGCGTTTCGCGAGGGACCTCATGTAAAAATTCACGACGCTGCGCGGCGTCGCCGCCCCGATGCCGATGGTCAATATCGACACCGATATGATCATCCCCAAGAACTTCCTTAAGACCATCAAGCGCACCGGGCTGAAGGACGGCCTGTTCTACGAGTTGCGCTGGACGGCCGACGGCCAGAAGAAGGACTTCATCCTCGACCAGCCGGCCTATCAGAACGCCAAGATCATCGTCGCCGGCCCCAACTTCGGCTGCGGCTCGAGCCGCGAGCATGCGCCCTGGGCGCTGCTCGACTTCGGCATCCGCTGCATCATCTCCGAGGATTTCGCCGACATCTTCTACAACAACTGCTTCAAGAACGGCATTCTGCCGATCAAGATGCCGAAGGAGATCATCGACAAGCTGATGGACGATGCGAGCCGCGGCTCCAACGCCGTCATTGAGGTCGACCTCGAGAAGCAGGAGATCAAGGGACCCGACGGCGGCACCGTGCATTTCGACATCGATCCGTTCCGCAAGCACTGCCTGCTGAACGGGCTCGACGACATCGGGCTCACCATGGAGAAGAAGTCGGAGATCGACGACTTCGAGGCGCGCCAGAAGGAGCAGCAGCCCTGGCTGCATGGTGCGTCCTGATCAGCAGTCGTTAGATAGAGAAAATCGTTAGACAAGAGAAAGAAGGCAATGGCGTCCAATCGCAATTTGCTGGTGCTGCCTGGCGACGGCATCGGCCCCGAAGTCATGAACGAAGTGCGCAAGATCATCGCCTGGATGGGCAAGAAGCGCGCGGTCGGCTTCGACATCAAGGAAGACGTGGTCGGCGGCGCCGCCCTCGACAAGCACGGCGTGCCGCTCTCCGACGACGCCATGAGGACGGCGCTCGAGGCCGACGCCGTGCTGTTCGGCTCGGTCGGCGGACCGAAGTGGGACAATGTCGAGTTCAACAAGAAGCCCGAGCGCGGCCTGCTGCGCCTGCGCAAGGAGATGGATCTCTTCGCCAACCTGCGCCCGGCCAAGGTGTTCGACGCGCTGATCGATGCGAGCTCGCTCAAGCCCGAGATCGTCAAGGGCCTCGACATCATGATCATCCGCGAACTGACGAGCGGCGTCTATTTCGGCGAGCCGCGCGGCCGGCACACCAACGCACAAGGCGAGGTCGAGGCGTTCGATACGCAGCGCTACACGGCGGGCGAGATCCGCCGCGTTTGCGCCGTCGCCTTCGAGCTGGCGCGCAAGCGCAAGAACAAGGTGATGTCGTCGGAGAAGGCCAACGTCATGCACACCGGCGTGCTGTGGCGCGAGGAGGCAGCCAAGCTGCACAAGGAAAAGTACGCCGATGTGAAGCTCGAGCACATGTATGCCGATGCGCTGGCCATGCAGCTGCTGCGCGCGCCGAGCCAGTTCGACGTCATCGTCACCGACAACCTGTTCGGCGACATCCTGTCCGACGTCGCCTCGATGCTGACCGGCTCGCTCGGCATGCTGCCCTCCGCCTCGCTCGGCGCCGAGGATCCGGCGACCGGCAAGCGCAAGGCGCTCTACGAGCCGGTGC
>JAEZHS010000330.1 GCA_023436825.1 Pseudomonadota bacterium
CACAGGATCAGCGTGCCGACCACGATCGAGATGTACTGGTGGCTGAGGGTGACGCCGCCGACGTGCCACACGCCGCTGAACGGCGTCGGCAGGGTGTAGATCTCCGAGCCCCAGGTGACGCTGGCGAAAGTGCGGAACATGGCGCCCAGCCCGATCGTCAGCATGACGATCGCGAACTGCGGCTGGCCGATCACGTTGCGCAGGATCGTGGCGTCGAGCAGGGCGCCGAAGACGCCGATGGTCACCACCGAAATCAGGAAGGCGAGCCAGTAGTCGAGCCCCCACCAGACCACCGCCATGTAGGCAACGAAGGCGCCCAGCATGAGAAGATCGCCCTGGGCGAAGTTGACCAGCTCGGTCGCCTTGTAGATGAGCACGAACCCCAGGGCGACCAGGCCGTAAATGCAACCGACGGCAAGCCCATTGAGAGTAAGCTGTAAGAAAGTAACCAGTTTCCGTCCCCTGCACATGAGCGGTCTGCTGCCGCTTCTCTTCCTGCCAATATGAACGGCTGTTTAGCGCTGTCAACGCGCGATACGATAGTCCACTAAGTGAAACGACGGGACCAAGGAGAGGCCGATGGCCATTACCGATTCGTTAAAGGAGTTGCCGGAGGTAGCGTCGCTCAGCCCGTTTTATACAGAAGAGCACGAGGCCTTCCGGCGCACGGTCCGCCGCTTCGTCGATCGCGAGATCATGCCCCATGTCGACCAGTGGGATGAGGCCGAGGAGTTCCCGCGCGAGCTCTACCGCAAGGCCTCGGCCGCAGGTCTGCTGCAACTCGGCTTTCCCGAGGAATATGGCGGCGTTCCCACCGATCCCTTTTTCGGCATCGTCAAGGCCGAGGAGATGGCGCGCCACGGCAGCGGTGGCGTGAACGCCAGCCTGAACAGCCACACGATCGGCTCGCCGCCCATCGCGGCGCTGGGGCCGGAATGGATGAAGCGCAAGGTCCTGCCCGAGGTTCTGGCCGGCGAGAAGATCAGCGCCCTTGCCATCACCGAACCGTCCGGTGGCTCGGACGTCGCCAACCTCAAGACCACGGCGCGTCGAGAGGGTGACCATTACCTGGTCAACGGCTCCAAGATGTTCATCACCTCGGGCATGCGCGCCGACTACTACACCGTGGCGGTACGCACCGGCGGTCCGGGAGCGGGCGGCGTGTCGCTGCTATTGATCGAGCGCGACCGCGAGGGCTTTAGCCGCACCAAGCTCAAGAAGATGGGCTGGTGGGCGTCCGACACCGCCCAGCTCTTCTTCGACAACGTGCGCGTGCCCATCGACAATCTGATCGGCCAGGAGAACAAGGGCTTCATCGGCATCATGCTGAACTTCAACCAGGAACGGCTCGGCATGTCGGCCGGCGCCTGCGGCTATGCCAAGGTCTGCCTCGATGAGGCGATCGCCTACGCCCGCGAGCGGCACACCTTCGGCAAGCCCCTGATCGCCAACCAGGTGGTGCGCCATCGCCTGGTCGACATGGCGATGCGCATCAATGCCGTGAAGTCGACGCTGGAGCTGCTGGCCTGGCGCGTGTCCCAGGGCGAGAAGCCGGTGGCGGAAATCTGCATGCTGAAGAACCTCGCGACCTCGACCATGGAGTTCTGCGCCAACGAAGCCATGCAGGTGTTCGGCGGCGCGGGCTACCTGCGCGGTGCCAAGGTCGAGCGCATCTATCGTGAGACAAAAGTGATGGCGATCGGCGGCGGCTCGGTCGAGATCATGAAGGACCTCGCCGCGCGGCAGATGGGACTGTAGAAGGGGCGCATGACCAGTCCCGTGAGCGACCCCGACCAGCGCATTGCCTTCTTCCAGCAGTGGTTCTCCGACACGATCCCGCACAGCAAGGCGCTCGGCCTGAAGATCATCGCAGTGCGCCGCGGCTTCGGCTCCATGCAGCTCGACTGGCGCGCGGAGTTCGTCGGCAATCCCGAGACCGGCGTGTTGGCAGGCGGTCCGCTGACGGCGCTGATGGACAGCTGCTGCGGCATGTCGGTCGCGACCATGCTCAAGGAGCCTGCGCCCTTCGCCACCCTCGACCTGCGCATCGACTACGTGCGGCCGGCAACGCCCGGCCAGGCGGTGATCGCCGAGGCCGAGTGCTATCGCATCACCCGCTCGGTCGCCTTCACACGCGCCTTCGCCCATCACGGCGACGCCAGGGATCCGATCGCCGCGGCAGCCGGCACCTTCATGCTGGGCACCAAGGGCGAGGTGACCCGGCCGCAGACGATCGGCACGGAGGTCAAGCCATGAGCTCGCTGCTCGAAAAGCTGGCCGAAGTGCGCAAGTCGGGCGACGTCGCCAAGCTCGCCGAGGCGATTCCCTACGCTCGCTGGATGCGCATCGCCCCGGAGAACGGCACCGGCGAGCTTCTGACGCGCATGCGTTATCACAACGACCTTATCGGCAATACCTTCCTGCCGGCGATCCATGGTGGCACGTTGGGTGCCATGCTGGAGATGGCGGCGATCTTCCACCTATTGTGGGAGACCGAAACGGAGACCGTGCCGAAGATCGTCAACATCACCGTCGACTACCTGCGTTCGGCGCGGCCGGTCGACGTCATCGCCTGCGCCAAGGTGACCAAGCAGGGCCGGCGCATGGTCAACGTGTTCGCCGAGGCCTGGCAGGATGATCGCTCCAAGCCGGTTGCCACAGCCAACGCCCACTTCCTGATCAAGTCGGACGACGCGCCGCCGTCGCTGTGATGCTGGGCGCGCGCCACTGGACGTGCGCCCAGCAGTCAACGCGGCAGGTTGTCGAGATCGACGCCGTAGCGCTCGGCATGGCGCTTCATGTAGACGCCGCGCGCCTCGACCGGCTTGCCGGTCACGGCGGCCTCGACCATGTCGAGATAGATATGCCAGCCCATGGCGTTCACTTTCACGAACTGCTCGAGCACCGGCAGGTGAGTCAGTGTCAGGAGGGTGCCGCTGTCCTGGGGGCCGAGCTCCAGCGTGAGGTACGATTCGGGATAGGGCGAGCTCTCGTCGCTCGAGCCGAACACGTTCCAGCTGTAGCTGAGTTTGCGCGGCGGCTGCCATTGCGTGACGGTTCCGCGAATGTGGTTGCCCATCAGCCGCACGGTGCCGCCGACCCTGCCTTCCAGCACGCCGTCGCCGTACCAGGCCGGCAGGCGCGTGAAATCGGTCAGGACCGACCAGACCTTGGCTGGCGCCGCCGCCAGCGGCCAATCGAAGCGCACCATATGCGCATGCGTGAAATGCGCGTCGTGGCTCATGTACTTTTTCCGCAGGTGCAGTAGACAACGCCCGGCATGGACTACGACTCCCTCAGGACCGACCGCGATGACGTGGTGCGGGATGGCTGCGATTTCGAGGCCTACCGGCGGCCGGGCGCCCTGATCGACTCAGACCACCCCAAGATCACGGCCTATGCAAGGCAGGTCGCCGGCGAAGGCGGCGATCGGGAAAAGGCGTTGCGGCTGTACCACGCCGTGCGCGACGGCCTGCGCTACGACCCATACAACACGCCGATGAAGCGTGAGGCCTATCGCGCCAGCACCACGCTTGCGGCGGGGCATGGATATTGCGTGAACAAGGCGGGGCTGATGGCGGCGGTGTGCCGTGCCGTCGGTATCCCGGCCCGCGTCGGCTACGCCGACGTGCGCAATCACATGACCACCAAGCGGCTTTCGGACCTGATGGGCTCCGACACCTTCTACTATCACGGCTACACCGAGGTCTGGCTCGACGGGCACTGGATCAAGGCCACGCCCGCCTTCAACAAGGAGCTGACCGAGCGCTTCGGGCTGAAGCCGCTCGAATGGGACGCCGAGACGGATTCGATCTATCACCCGTTCGACCTCAACGGACGGCGCCACATGGAGTATCTCGCCTATCGCGGTGTCTTCGCCGACATTCCGTTCGACGAGATCCGCTCCGCCTTTCGTCATTATTACCCCCGCATGACGCGTGCCCAGGAGGAGATGCCCATCGGCGGCAGCCTTGGTGGCGACTTTGGCGCGGAAGGTGCTGAAGAAGCCGCTAAGAAGTGAGTCTTACCCCGCGTTCCTTCGGCTACGTCGCCCTGTTGGTGGCGTTGGGCAGCTTCGGCCCGTTGACCATGAGCATCTACACGCCCGTGATGCCCTCGGTCGGCGCATCGCTCGGCGCCGGCGCCGACAGCGTCAAGCTCACGCTCACCACGTACATGCTGGGGTTCGCCGTCGGCCAGCTCTTCTACGGCCCGCTCAGCGACCGCTTCGGCCGCCGCCCGGTGCTCTTGGGCGGCCTGATCTTCTTCACCGCGGCGACCTTCGCGTGCTCGTTCGCGCCCTCGATCGGCGGGCTGATCACCCTGCGCATCCTGCAGGGCCTGGGCGCCGCCTCCGGCTCGGTGATCGGCCGCGCGCTCACGCGCGATGCCTACACCTTCCAGGAGATGCCGCTGGTCATGAGCTGGATCTCGCTCGGCCAGAACATCGCGCCCTCGCTGGCGCCGACCCTGGGCGGCTTTCTCGGCGAATGGGCGAGCTGGCGCGCGACCTTCTGGTTCGTCGGCGGGTTTGGCGCGCTGCTGCTCGCCGTCGTGTCGCTCGGGCTGAAGGAGACCAACAAGTTCCGCAGCGACCGGCTCGACCTCGGCCATCTGCTGCGCGGCTCGGGCGAGATGCTGCGCGAGCGCCAGTTCCTCGGCAACGTGCTGACGCTCGGCTTCGCCTTCGCCATCAACTTCGGCATGCTGGCGGGCGTTCCCTTCATCCTGCAGGACCATCTCGGCTTCTCGCCGCAGGAGTTCGGCCTGATCGTGCTGCTGTCGGTCGCCGGCTTCACCGCCGGCACCGTGGTGAACAACCGACTGATCGGCCGCGTCGCGCCGATCGCCATCATGCGGGCCTCCGGCTGGTTCCATGTCGCGGCGTTGTCGGTCATGGCGGGCCTGTCGCTGAGTGGCGTCGTCACCTGGTGGGCGATCATCGGCCCGCACGTGGTGCTGAGCTTCGGCACGGGCATGATCGTGGCCAGCGCCAATGCCGGCGCCGTCGGCATGTTCCCCAAGCTCGCCGGCACGGCGTCGTCGCTGGCGGGCCTCGCGCAGATGGGCATGGGCGCCATGGGCACGGTCACCGTCGCCGCGCTCACCGTCATCGGCAGCCGCTATGTCGCCATGCCCCTGGTGATCGGCCTGATGCCGTTCGCGCTGGCGACCGTGCTCAGCGCCCGGCTGCTGCGCCCGTCACGGACGCACGCGGTCAAGCCCGACTGATGATCTCGACCGGCGCGAACAGGCCGCGCTGGACTCCAGCCATCATGTTGGCGACCTTCTGCGGCGCCGTCGCGCCCATCACGATCTGGAGGCCGGGCGCGGGCGGGCCGCCGGCCGCCATGCGCTGGCGCATCTGGGCGAAGGACGCGAGCGCGAAGTCGCGGCGATTGCGTTCCGTCACCACGCTCAAGCCCGCTGCGGCCAGGTCCTTCCGGTAGGTCTCGGCCGAGGCGATGAAGTTGGTCTCCGGTCCCGCCGACCACGGCACCGGATAGGGAAAGTCGCCATCTCCCTCGAGCATCACGTCATAGATGGCGAACAGGCCGCCGGGCTTCAGCACACGATACACCTCGGCGAACGCGGTCTTCTTGTCGGCGATGTTCATGCCGACATGCAGCATGTATGCGCCGTCGAAAGCGCGATTGCCGAAGGGCAATGCCGATGCGCTCGCCACGCGGTAGGCGGTGGTGTCGGCGAGTCCGACGCGGCGCGACAGGCTGGTGGCGACGTCCACATACTCTGGGGTGAGGTCGATACCCTGGACCTGCCAGCCGCGTTCCTCCGAGAAGAAGCGGGACGGGCCGCCCAGCCCGCTGCCTACGTCGAGGACGCGCGCGCCGCGCGGCAAGTCGAGCTGCGCCGAAAGGTCCTTGGTCGCCTGCCGGCCGCCGATATGGAACTCGTCGACGGGCGCCAGGTCGGCGGACGTGAGCGTGGCCGGATTCTTGCCGGCGCCGGCAAGCGCCGCGAGGATCGCCGCCTCCAAGGTTCCATGCGCGTAATGCTGCGCGATGTTCTGATCGAGGGCCATCGTTCACTCCGGTTCCGCCGAGCAAATCCCGGAACGGGATCGGCGGCAAGGTCGCAAGGGTGAGGCTTCCCGCCGCCATCGCACCTGATGTACATCCTGCTGCAGGAGTTCATGACGGAGGGAGACGATGGCCAATATGCTGAAGGACAAGGTCGTTCTGGTGACCGGCGCAGGCGGCGGCATCGGCCGCGAGATGGCGCTGCTGGCGGCCAAGGAAGGCGCCGCCGTCGTGGTCAACGACCTGGGCGGCGCGGTCGATGGCGAAGGCGGTGGCAGCACGTCGCCGGCGCAGAAGGTGGTCGACGAGATCAAGGCGGCTGGCGGCAAGGCCGTGGCCAATGGCGACAGCGTCGCCGATCCGGCGGGCGCCGAACGCATGGTCAAGGCCGCCGTCGAGAACTTCGGCAAGATCGACGGCGTCATCAACAACGCAGGCATCCTGCGCGACCGCATCTTCCATCGCATGAGCCATGTCGACTGGAAGATGGTGATCGACGTCCACCTGAACGGCGCCTTCAACGTCAGCCGTGCGACCGCCAACTACTTCAAGGAGCAGAAGTCGGGCGCCTTCGTGCACTTCACCTCGACCTCGGGGCTGGTGGGCAACTTCGGCCAGGCGAATTATTCGGCGGCCAAGATGGGCATCATCGGCCTGTCGCGCTCGATCGCCCTGGACATGGCGGCGTTCAACGTCCGCTCCAATTGCATCTCGCCCTTCGCCTGGACGCGCATGATCGGCACGATTCCGGCCGACACCGACGCCCAGAAGGCGCGCCTCGAGCGCTCCAAGAGGATGACGCCGGCCAAGATCGCGCCCATGGCGGTGTTCCTGCTGAGCGACGCCGCCGACGGCATCACCTCGCAGATCTTCGGCGTGCGCATGAACGAGATCATGCTGTTCAACGCCAACCGCCCGGTGCGCTCGGTGCACAACTCCGAGGGCTGGACCTTGGAGGCGATCGCCGAGCACGCCGTGCCGTCGATGAAACCCTACTTCACCGACATGAAGCGCTCACCCGAGTACTTCACCTGGGACCCGATCTGATGGCCGAGGTCCGCAAGAACGAGCCGAAGATCGATGCCGACGAGGTGCTCGCCGGCATCGTCGAGTGGGTGTCGATTGAAAGCCCGAGCCACGACGGCAAATCCGTCAACAAGGTCGTCGACCACGTCGAGGGTCAGTTCCGCGACCTCGGGCTGAAGCTCGAGCGCGTTCCCGGCCGCGACGGCTTCGGCGACATCCTGGAGTGCAAGACGACGCCGGAGATGAGCCAGGGGGACGGCAAGGGCATCCTGGTATTGGCGCATCTCGATACCGTGCATCCCATCGGCATGATCGAGCGGGACCTCAAGATCCGCCGCGAAGGCGACAGCATCTTCGGGCCCGGCATCTACGACATGAAGGCCGGCGGCTACATCGCCTACTACGCGCTGCGCCATCTGATGCGCATGGGCAAGAAGACCAAGCTGCCGGTCACCTTCCTGTTCATTCCCGAAGAGGAGGTCGGCAGCCCGACCTCGCGCGCGCGCATCGAAGAGGCCGCCCGCGGCCACAAGTACGCGCTGGTCATGGAGCCCGGCCGCGACGGCGACCGCGTCGTCACCTCGCGCAAGGGCGTCGGCCGCTTCACCCTCACGGTGAAGGGCACGGCGAGCCATGCCGGCGTGCGTCATCAGGACGGCCGCAGCGCCATCCACGAGATGGCGAAGCAGATCATGCGCATCGAGGCGAAGACCGACTATGCGCGCGGCATCACCTGCAATGTCGGCCTGATCGAGGGCGGCAGCGGCGTCAACGTCGTGCCGGCGGAGTGCAAGATCGAGGTCGATCTGCGCGTACCGAGCCAGCAGCTCGCCGAGGAGATGACGCACTGGTTCCTGAACCTCGAGCCGATCGGCAACGACGTGACCTTGACGGTCGAGGGCGAGATGAACCGGCCGCCGTACCAGAAGGACCCGGGCATCACGGCGCTGTTCGAGAAGGCGCAGGCGATCTACCGCGAGATCGGCAAGGAGCTCTTGGACGTTCCGCTGACCGGCGGCGGCAGCGACGGCAACTTCACCGCCGCACTGGGCATCCCGACGCTCGACGGTCTCGGCGCCGACGGCAAGGGCGCGCATGCGGCCTTCGAGCAGATCTATTATTCGTCGCTGGTGCCACGCACCTATCTCTGCACGCGCCTGCTCGAGACACTGGAGTAGCACTCATTGGACCGCGGGCCTCCAGGCCCGCTCATCGTCTTCGTCTTCCGGACCGCGCGCGGTCCGAAAGAACTAACGCAGCAGCGTCTGCGCGCCGCTCCACAGCTCGCGCACGACGTCGCCGGCGGGCTTGGCCTGCGCCAGTCGCGCGGACTGGCCCGACCAGGCCTGGATGCGGTCGATGTCGTTGGCTTTGGTCCCGGCATCGCGCATCGCTTGGGTCAGGCCGCGCTGCACGGGATACGGCGCCGGGTTCGGCGCATCGGATGCGTGGGCGGCGCGCGCATAGGCCGTGGCGACCGCGCGGCCGGGACGGCCGGAGAAGGCGCGTGTGAGCAGGGTCTGCTCGGGCAGGGTGCGTCCGATGGCATCCGCCCAGGCGGGAGCGAGCTTCGCCTCGGGACAGCGCAGGAAGCCGGTGCCGATCTGCACCGCCGAGGCCCCCAGCATCAGAGCCGCGGCGATGCCGCGCGCATCGGCGATGCCGCCGGTCGCAACGACCGGAACCTTCACCGAATCGACAATTGCCGGCACCAGCGCAAAAAGCCCGACCAGTTCACTCTGCGCCTTGCCGGCATCGAAGGCGCCGCGATGACCGCCGGCCTCCATGCCTTGCGCCACGATCACGTCGGCGCCCGCCGCCTCGGCCGCCTTGGCTTCGGCCACAGTCGTGGCGTTGGCGAACCACTTTATGTCCTTGGCCTTCATGCGCATGACGAAGTCGGGCGGATAGACGCCCATGATCGAGGAAATGATGGTGGGACCGACCTCCAGCATGGCCTCGCACTGCGCGACGAAGTCGGGTGGCGACACGTCACCTGCTTCGCGCGCGACCTCCGGTCCCCAGCCACTTAGGAACGCGCGCACGGCGTCCTCGGCTTTGGCGTCGCGCGTGGGCGGCGGATCGGGAATCCAGAGATTGAGATTGAAACCGCCGTTGCTGCCGGCGCGCATCTCCGCCGCCCACGCCTTGATGGCGGCGGGCTGCATCAGGAGCGCACCGCAACTGCCCAGGCCGCCGGCATTGGCGACGGCGATCGAGAGCGAGGCGGGGCAGGCGCCGGCCATCGGCGCGAGCAGGATGGGGACGCGAAGGCCGAAGGCGGCGCAGAACGCCTCGGCTCTCTTCAGCAGGGGATTGGCAAGCTGTGGATTGGCTGTCGGCATGATCCCCAACGTAGAGATTGGCCGCGGCCGCAGGTAGCGCTTTGATCAGATGGCCGCTATCGCTCCAGGCGATTGCCTCTACTCGGCGGCGCGGCGGGCCAGCATCGGGCGGGCGCAGTCGAGGAAGGCGCGCAACGCGCTCGAAGCATAGGCGTCGCGATGGCGGATGAAGACCGTCTCGACCTCGCCTTCGCCAGGCAGCAGATGGTGGACGCGCACGCGGCCGCGCCGCCACACCGGGCCGATCAGCGCCTCGGGCAGCAACGTCACGCCGAGACCCGCGCCGACGCAGCTCACGATCGCCTCGAGCGTACCGAACTCGAGATGGCGGACGCCGGCGATGCCGCGTCGCGCCAGAAGTGCTTCGAGATGCTGGCGATAGGAACAACCCGTGCGCAGGACGATTATCCTGAGGCCGCCCTGCCGCGCCAGCGCTTCGAAGTCGGCGGCATCGGGAGCGGTCAGCACGACCAGCTCTTCGCGGAAGAACGGCTCGGCGACCAGGTCGGCATGGTCGACCGGCCCCGACACGAAGGCGCCATCGAGTCGGCGCTCGATGGTCTGCTCGATCAATTCCTGGGTGGTGCCCGTGCGCAGCGAAAGGTCGACGGCGGGATAGGCCGCGACGAACTCGGCAAGCACCGGCGAAAGTCGCAGTGCCGCCGTGGTCTCGAGCGAGCCGACAACCAGGTTGCCGGCCGGCGTGCCATCGTCTGTGACGGCGCGGCGTGCATCCTCGAGCAGTCCCGCGACGCGATCGGCGAAGGGCCGCAGGCGCAGTCCGGCGGCCGTGAGCGTCGCGCCGCGATGGGTGCGCTCGAACAGGTCGACGCCCAGCCGCTCCTCGAGGGCGCGGATGCGCGCAGTTACGTTGGACTGCACAGTGCCGAGCTCGGCTGCGGCCTTGCTCATGCTGCCCGTGCGGGCAACGGCGGCGAAGATGCGGAGGTCCGCGGCGTCCATGGTCGCTCTCGCTACCGACTGTTGCCGGATGATGGAACAAAACTGTCACCCCGAGCGTAGCGAGGGGCCTTTCGCGGACAGGAATGGGCCCTCGCGGCGCGCGGGATGACAGCAGGTGCTGCAGCAGGCATCTCTAGTAAGCCGCCGTGAAGCGCTGGCGGATGTGCGTGGGCTTCTCGATCTCGTCCATGATGGCGATGGCGAAGTCCTCGCGGCTGATCTCGCTCTTGCCCTTGTCGTCCTCGAGCAGGTGATCGCGACCGAGTCGGAACTTGCCCGTGCGCGCGCCGGGCTGGATCGAGGCGGGCGGCGAGATCGCCGTCCAGTCGAGATCCGTCACCTTCTGGACCTCGGCCAGGGCCAGCGCGGCCGGCTTCGACGTCGGCGGCTGGATACCTTTCTCGGCCATGTGATCGAAGTGCGTGCGGCCGTCCTTGCGCAACAGGCTGCCGGCGCCGACGACGAACAGGCAGCGCTTCACACCTGCCTTGCGCAAGGCGTCGAGCACTTGGTGGACGTCGTTCTCGTTCCATTTGACCGACAGGATCGCCGCATCGTATCCCTTGAGGGCATCGGCGAAGGCCGCGACCTCTGCCGTGTTCGCCTTCGCCGCCTGCAGCCCGTCGCGCGCGGCAAGCTTGGCCGGATCGCGGGTCAGTCCGGTCACGCGATGGCCGCGGCGGAGCGCCTCGTCGAGGATGCGGCTGCCGATATTGCCGGTCGCGCCGGCCAGGACGATTTTCATCGCGTCGTTTCCCTCATGAGATCGCGCAGGGCGGTGACGGTGTCGGCCGGAGCCTCCTGCGGCACGTTGTGTCCGATGCGCGGCAGCAGGCGCCGCGAATAGGGGCCGGTGAAGTTCCTGGCCTGATTGTCCTGCTCGGGGGCGGGCCCGACGCCGTCGTGCCCGCCATGCAGGTTGATCGTCGGCACGGGGATCTTCGGCTGCTGGGCGAGCTGGGCCTCGATGCCCATCAATGCCGGGTCACCGGCTGCGTAGCCGTAGCGATGACGGTAGGACTGGATCACCACGTCGACGAAGTCGGGATTGTCGAACGATGCGGCGCTCCTCTCGTAGGTCGCCTCGTCGAATTGCCATTCCGGCGACCACAGCTTCCACAGCAGCCGGCAGATATCGCGGCGGTTCTTCGTGAGTCCGGCGCGGCCGCGCTCGGTGTGGAAGTAGTATTGGTACCAGAAGCGGTGCTCCTGCTCGGCCGAGGCCGGGTTCGCGAACGCGGCAGTGTTGAAGATGTTGTAGCCCGTGCAGCTCACCAGGCAGCGCACGCGCTCGGGCTTGAGGGCGGCGGCGATGCAGGCGGCGCGGCCGCCCCAGTCGTAGCCGACGAGCGCGGCGCGCTTGATGCCGAGCTTGTCCATGAACTGCAGGAGATCGTGACCCAGTGCCGCCTGCTCACCAGAGCGCATCGTCGACGCTGTCAGGAAGCGCGTCGGCCCGTAGCCGCGCAACCAGGGCACCAGCACGCGGCAGCGGTCAGCGGCTAGCGCCGGCGCAACCTCGTCGTAGGCGCGCACATCGTAGGGAAAGCCGTGCAGCAGGATCACCGGAGGGCCGTTCTCGGGGCCGTGCTCCTCGTAGGCGATCTCGAGCACATCGGTGCGGACGCGATCCTGTTTCATCCTGCGAGCTTAGCCCGCCTCGTTGACAGAGTCGCGGGCCGCGCCCACGCTTGGCGAAACGGAGGAAACATGGCCCGGTTCGATCGCGTGATCCGCGGCGGCATGATCGTCGACGGCAGCCGCCTGCCGCGCTTCCGCGGCGACATCGGCATCAAGGACGGCAAGATCGCCGAGATCGGCCAGATCGGTGCCGGCGAGGCCGATGAGACGATCGATGCCGGCGGCCTGATCGTGGCGCCGGGCTTCGTCGACCTGCATACGCACTACGACGCGCAGCTCTTCTGGGATCCCTACTGCACGCTGTCGAGCTGGCACGGCATCACCTCGGTGGTGATCGGCAATTGCGGCTTCGGCTTTGCACCCGTGCGGCCGGCCGAGCGCGACCGCGCCATGCTCACCATGACCCGCGTCGAGGCGATCCCGATGGCCTCGATGAAGGCCGGCATGCCGTGGAACTGGGTGACCTTCCCCGAGTTCCTGGACAGCGTCGAGGCGGCGCCCAAGGCGGTCAACATCCTGCCGTACATGCCGATCTCGCCTCTGCTCATCTGGGTGATGGGCTTCGAGGCGGCCAAGGCCGGCAAGCTGCCGACGGCCGAGCAGCACGCCGAGATCAGGCGCCTTCTGCACGAAGCCATGGATGCCGGCGCCTGCGGCTGGTCGGCCCAGCGCATGCTGCCGACCGGGCCGGCCGCCGTGCAGCGCGACCACGACGGCTCGGCCATGCCGACCGATGTCATGCACGACGAGACCTGCCGCGAACTCGCGCGGGTTCTCGCCGAGCGCAACGACGGTTTCATGCAGATGCTGCTGGTCTCGGGCGACAACGCGCACGACCAGGCCTTCTACGAGGAAGTGGCCACCATCAGCGGCCGGCCGGTCATCATGAACGTGGTCCAGGCCTTCGATCATAAGCCGCACATCCATCGCCGCGTGCTGGACTGGCTGAGGAGCTGCCGCGAGCGCGGCATCCGCGTCGTCGGGCAGGGGCTCACGACCGATGCGGGCTTCACCTTCACCTTCGAGGACTGGAACCTGTTCGATGATTCGCAGGTCTGGTGTGACGCCACGACCGGCACGCGCCAGGAGCGGCTGGCCAAGCTCGGCGATCCGGCGCGCCGCGCGACGCTGCGCGACAACCTGCCGATCACGGCGACGGGCCCGCTGCCGCAGATCGCCATCGTCGGGCCGAAGCTCGACAAGAACAAGAAGTGGCTCGACTACACGCTGGCGCATGCCGGGGCGAAGATGGGCAAGCACCCCGTCGACGTCATGCTCGACATGGCGGTCGAGGAGGATCTCAAGACCGAGTTCTTCGCCGCCCCGCCCAACGGCAAGATCGAGTATCTGAAGGAGCTTGTAGACGATCCCTACGTGCTGTTCGGCGTTTCAGACGGCGGCGCGCACACCAAGTTCCTGACGGCCGGCCGCTATCCGACCGAGACGCTGTGCAAGGTGGTACGCGAGCACAAGATGCTGAGCCTGGAGGACGTGCACTGGCGGTTGTCGGCGCTGCCGGCCGAGGTCGCGGGCTTCCGCGGGCGCGGCGTCCTGAAGAAGGGCGCGCCGGCCGACATCGTGGTCTACGACTTCGACGGGCTCAGGGTGATGCCTGACGAGATCGTGCACGACCTGCCGGGCAACGAATGGCGGCGGGTGCAGCGCGCCCAGGGCTACAAGTACGTGCTGGTGAACGGCGAGGTCACGATCCGTAACGACCAGCCGACCAACACCCATTCCGGCCGGCTGCTGCGGCATGGCGCGTGATTTCCTCTCCAGCGAAGCTGGGTGGGCG
>JAEZHS010000332.1 GCA_023436825.1 Pseudomonadota bacterium
GAGACGAAGCGCTCGTCCAGCAGGTCCGGGTAGAAGGCCGACAGATGCTCGGCCAGGAACATGCCCTTGTAGACGATCGAGCGGCACGACAGCGAGCAGACGTAGAACTCGCCGATGTTCTCGGCGATCGCCGCCTTCTCCATGCGCCGGCGCAGGATGTAGAGCTGCTTCTCGAACTCGCGGTTGTCGAGCGCGGGATTGCCGCGGCCGATCAGGATCTGCTCGATCTCCGGCCGCGTGGCGTTGGCCTTCTCGCCGATTACCGAGATGTCGACCGGCACCTGGCGCCAACCCAGGATGGTATGGCCGAAGCGCAGGATCTCGGTCTCGACGATGATGCGGCAGCGCTCCTGTGCGCTGAGATCGGTGCGCGGCAGGAACACCATGCCGACGGCGATGCGGCCGGCCTCGGGAGCCTGGCCGCTCGAATCGCGCACATGGTCCTTGAAGAAATCCTGCGGGATCTCGACGTGGATGCCGGCACCGTCGCCGGTCTTGCCGTCGGCGTCGACGGCGCCGCGATGCCACACCGCCTTCAGGGCATCGATGCCGGCCGCCACGACGTCGCGGCGTCGCTTGCCGTCCAGCGCCACGACCAGGCCGACGCCGCAGGAATCCATCTCCCGGGCGGGGTTGTAGCCGTAGGCGTCGGTGAGCTTGGCGGCGCCGCTCTTGTAGTCGCGGATGAAGTCTTGTGCGGACATGGCGAAATTCCTTGCTTCGTCGTCTCGACCGAGGGTCGCAGGCCCGAGCGGAGAGACCTTGTCTGCATCAGGCAAGGTCCCTCGGCTTCGCTGCGCTCCGCTCGGGACGACGATTAGTCAGAGAACAGCTTCCCGGCCTCGGCCCAGTTCTCTTTCTTGATGTCGGTGATGATGATCTGCACGGCGTCCGGCGTGCAGCCGAGTGCGCGGCAGGTGCCTTCGGTGAGCTCCTTCGCCAGTTTTCGGCGCTGCTCCGTGGTGCGGCCCTCGAACATCTGGACGTTGATCATCGGCATGACTGTCTCTCCCTCTGTCAGTTCTTGTGGTCGATCGTCACATGGCCCGGCTGGCCGGCGACGCGCGCCATCCAGGCATTGACCTGCGGATAATTGTCGAGGTTGAAGCCGCCTTCACCCGCGACGTGCGTGTAGGCGTAGAGCGTGATGTCGGCGAGACCGTACCGGCCGCCGACGAAGAACTGGTTGCGCGCGAGATGCTGCTCCATGACACCGAGCGCCGCGTAACCCTTTTCCACACGCCCCGGCAGCTCCATCTCCTGCAATGGGCTGAGCTTGGGCAAGAAGTGCTTCCAGAAGCGCACCGTCGCGATGAACGGCTCGTGGCTGTACTGCTCGAAGAACATCCATTGCAGCGTTTCGGCGCGCGCCCTGCGGTCCGCCGGCGCGAGATTCGTGCCCTCGGCCAGATACCAGATGATGGCATTCGATTCGAAAAGATGGCTGCCGTCGTCGAGCTGCAGCGTCGGGATGCGGCCGTTGGGGTTCTTGGCCAGGAACTCCGGCGTGCGCGTCTCGCCCTTCAGGATGTCGCGCTCGATGAGCTTGTACGGCAGCCCGAGATGGGCCAGCACCAGGCGCACCTTGTAGCCGTTGCCCGATCCCATGAAGTCATAGAGCGTCATCGTCATCGGTCACTCCGCGGCCATGGCGACCGCGGATGCGGCCTTGGTGGTGAGATAGCTGTGGATGCGCTCCGCCGCGTCGCGGCCGTCGCGCACCGCCCAGACGACCAGCGAGGCGCCGCGCACGATGTCGCCGGCGGCGAACACGCCGTCGAGGTTGGTCATCATGCTCTTCCAGTCGATCTTGAGCGTACCCCAGCCGGTGACGCCGAGATCGGGCGTCTCGAGCATTGCCGGCAGGTCCTCGGGATCGAAGCCCAGGGCCTTCAGCACCAGGTCGGCGTGGATGTTGACGTGGGAGTTGGGGATCTCCTGCGGCGTCTGGCGGCCGGTAGCGTCGGGCATGCCGAGATGGATGCGCACCGCGCGCACGTGGCTGACATGGTCCTTGCCCAGAAAGCCCTGCGGCGCAGAGAGCCACACGAACTCGACGCCTTCTTCCTCGGCGTGCTTCACCTCGCGCTGAGACCCCGGCATGTTGGCGCGATCGCGGCGATAGAGGCACTTCACCGACTTCGCCCCCTGGCGAACCGCGGTGCGCACGCAGTCCATCGCCGTGTCGCCGCCGCCGATCACCACGACGTTCTTGCCCTTGGCGTTCAGCGCGCCAGAGTCGAAGTCGGGAACCTTGTCGCCCAAGCCGTTGCGGTTGGACGCGGTCAGGTAATCGAGAGCCGCCACGATGCCGTTCACGCCGACGCCGGGGGCCGCGATGTCGCGCGCCTTGTAGACGCCGGTTGCGATCAGCACGGCGGCGTGACGCCGGCGCAACTCATCGAGCGTGACGTCGCGGCCGACCTCGCAGCCGAGCTCGAACGCGACATTCGAGTCGCGCAAGAGCTTCTCGCGCCGCTGTACGATGTCCTTCTCGAGCTTGAAGTTGGGGATGCCGTAGATCAGCAGTCCGCCGACCCGGTCGTAACGGTCGTAGATCGTGACCTGATAGCCCTTGCGCCGTAGCTGCTCGGCCGCGGCGAGGCCCGCCGGCCCGGCGCCGACGATGCCGACGCTTTCGGGCCGCTCGCGGCGCGGCTGGATCGGCCGTACCCAACCCTGATTCCAGGCGGTGTCAGTGATGAACTTCTCGACCGAGCCGATGGTGACCGATTCAAAACCCTTCTCGATGACGCAGTTGCCTTCGCACAGCCGGTCCTGTGGGCAGATGCGGCCGCAAATCTCCGGGAAATTGTTGGTCGCCGACGAAAGCTCGTAGGCCTCCTCGAGCCGGCCCTCTGCAGTGAGCTTCAGCCAGTCGGGGATGTTGTTGTGCAGCGGGCAATGGATCTGACAGAACGGTACGCCGCACTGCGAGCAGCGCGCCGCCTGCTCGGCCGCCTTCTCGCGCGCATAGGATGCGTAGATCTCGTCGAAGTCGCGCCGGCGCTCGGCCGCCGGGCGCTTGTCCGGCATGGCCTGAGGCGTGGCGACGAACTTCAACATCCTTTCGGACATGACGGCATTCCATCAAACGGCTGTGTAATTTTATTACGAAAGAAGCGCGCCGATCGCGCCAAAGCTGCGTTGTTGCGCGCAATTGAGCATCGTCAGAATAATAAGTCAATAGATATGACCTATTTTTCTGATGGACGATTCTTCAACCACCTCTGTTTCAGATCTGTGGTCTTCCCCGCTGCAAATTGATTACAATTTGGGACTAATGGCTCGCGGCGCAAAAAAGTTGCCGATAGGCGGCCATTGGTGGCTCAAGCCGGTTGGCTCAGGCTGGGGCGTGCTTGTTGTAGCGGCCGCCGACGCGGAAGCGATCGAGGTAAGTCGGTAGGATGGACTCGGCCGCAGTCGGCATAATGCCGAGCTCGGCCAGGGTCTTGGCCCCGCCGCGCACGACGTTGTCGGCGGTCAGGAGATCGACCTGATCGTGCGTCAGCGGCGGCACGGGCAGGAATTCGGCAAACCATCCCGCGATCTTCATCAGGCCGGCCGGGACACCGATGATCGGCCTGTCGCGACCGATCTCGCGCAGGGTCAGCGCGGCAATCTCGCGGTAGGTGTAGACGCGCGGTCCACCCAACTCGAATACGCTCTTCGCCGTGTCGGGCCGCGCCAGCACGGCGACGGCGGCGGCGCCGACATCACCCGCGAACACGGGCTGCACCTTGGCGTGGCCGCTGCCGACGACGGGCACGAACGGCGCCAGGAACCGCGGAAGGGCGGCAATCCTGGCCATGCGATTGAACATCACGTCGTCCGGACCGAAAACCACGCTGGGCCGCAGGATCGTGGCGTTTTCGAAGCCTGCGATGACGGCGTCCTCGGCGTCGACCTTGGAGCGGATGTAGGCGTTCTTCGAGCTGCGGCTGTCCGCGCCGATGCCTGAGATGTGGACCAGCCGCTGCGCCCCGGCCGTGCGCGCGGCCTCCGCGACGGCGCGCGCGCCCTCGACATGGACGGCCTGGTAGCGCTGGCGGCCACGCTGGAACGGGATGCCTGCGGCATTGATCACCGCGTCACTGCCTTTGACGGCATTGGCCACCGAAGCCGGCATCCGGAGGTTGGCCCGCATAAGCGTGATTTGGCCGACGTCGCCCGCGGTCTTGAGGGGCTCGGCGAGCGCAATGCGCCGGCAGGCGACCCGCACCTGATAGCCTTCGTACGCCAGCGCTCGAACGATTGCCCGGCCGACAAAACCCGAGCCGCCGAAAACCGTGACCTGCTTGATGCTCATGGGATGGTGCCTATAGCCCATTGCCGGCCACGCGCAAGGTTGACATCGGCTCGCCCGGCCCTTAACTCACCGCCCTCACTGCCCGCATGCCGTGCCCAGGTGGCGGAATTGGTAGACGCACTAGTTTCAGGTACTAGCGCCGCGAGGCGTGGAAGTTCGAGTCTTCTCCTGGGCACCATGC
>JAEZHS010000386.1 GCA_023436825.1 Pseudomonadota bacterium
ATATTGGGGGCGAGATGAGCCTTTCCATCGCCACCTGGAACATCAATTCGGTCCGTCTGCGGATCAATAACGTCAAACGCTATCTCAGGCTGCGCAAGCCCGATGTGCTGTGCCTCCAGGAGACCAAGTGCCCGGACGAATTCTTCCCGCACAAGGCCTTCGAGGGGTTGGGCTACACGCACCGGCTGGTCCAGGGCATGAAGTCCTACAACGGGGTGGCGATCCTCTCCAAGGTGCCGTTCACCGCCAAAAACGTCCACCATCGCTGCGGCAAGGAGGATTGCCGGCACATCGAAGTCGCGCTCGATACCGGCTCCGATCCCATCCTGCTCGACAATCTTTACATCCCGGCGGGCGGCGACATTCCCGATCCGGCCGTGAACGACAAGTTCGCGCACAAGCTCGATTTCTACCGCGAGATGGCTCAGTGGTTCGCCGACCGCAAGCCGAAAGCGGGCGCCGCCAAGGGCCAGCGCCGCATCGCCCTCGGCGATCTCAATGTGGCGCCGCTGGAGCACGACGTGTGGAGCCACAAGCAGCTTCTCAAGATCGTGTCGCACACGCCCGTCGAGGTCGAGCTGTTCGGCCGCCTGCAGGCATCGCTCGACTGGATCGACGTGCCGCGCCGTTTCGTGCCCGAGGACAAGAAGCTCTATTCGTGGTGGAGCTACCGCAACAACGACTGGCGTGCGTCCAACCGCGGCCGGCGGCTGGATCATATCCTTGCCTCGCCGGCCCTGTCGGGCGCCATCAGGAGTCATCGCATCGACGTCGACGTGCGCGACTGGAAGCAGGCGTCCGACCACGTGCCGGTGATGGCGACGTTCGAAGTCTGAAGGAAGGGGTAGCAGCGCATGACAATCATCGCAGTCCTGGTCATCGGCCTGGTCGTCGGGTTGCTCGCACGGTTCATCACGCCGGGCCCGAACCCGCGCGGCATCATCGTCACCATCGTGATCGGCATTGTCGGCGCGGTGATCGCGACTTACGGCGGCCAGGCGCTGGGTCTCTACGCGCCAGGTGAGCCTGCCGGCTTCGTCGGCTCGGTGGTCGGCGCCGTCGTCCTGCTGGTGCTGTTGCGGCTTTTCAGCCGCTGAGCTGATTGGCTCGGGGCTTTCACGAATAGGCGTAGGGCCGATGACACCGCCAGCACTGCCAGCACGATGCGCGGCCCAACAATTTTTGCGTTCTTTAGGCCCTTATGGAACGCAAAAAATTATAACCAGGGTTGACCAAGGGGCCCACCTAAGTTATAATGACCGGGCGCTCGCCTCCCGCGAGCTTCGCTCTTTGCATCGTTCATCCGATACCCATCGCGCCTAGCCCCGGCCGGGCCGCCTGTCCGGCCGTTTCCGGGCAACACCGCCTACTGCCGGTGCCTGAAGGAAGAGCTGAAAAGGTCAGCCCACGAGATAGAGAAAATACCGATCCTTCGGCACGCCCGGCGGCTCGGGCTGGCGGCGCCAGCGGGCCACGTCGAGCGGTTGGTTCGCCAGCACGTATCCTCCCGGCCCGGCCAATGTATCGAGCGCCGGGCCGAGCCACTTGCCCATCGCCATGTTGGCGGCGTGATCGCCAGTGCCGAGATCGGTGTGGATCAGCGCCGCTGTCGCGCCAAGTTTTTGCGCGGCTTTGGCAATCGACTCCCGCGCCTCGCCCAGGAACAGCCGGTCGTCCGGCGGGATGCAGTCGGGATGGGCCGCCACCTTGCGCTCGAAGACGTAGATGTCGCGGCCGGGAAAGAGGTCGCGCAGATGATCGTAGGTGCGGCCGTTGCCCAGTCCGACTTCGAGGATGGGACCGGGCAGGGCGTCGATCCTGGGCTTCAGGAAATTCAGGCAGTCGCGCTGCGCCTGCATGCGCGCGATGAAGCTGTCGAGGCGGCTCATGCTCTTCCGGACCGCGCGCTTCCCGCTCGCTCATGAGTCATGAGCGCGCAGGATGCGCGCGGTCCGGAAGAGCATGACATCGTTCACGCGGCCTTGTTGTTCGCGGTCGCTTCGCGCAGCTTCTTGTTGGTGTCCTCCACGCGATGCGCCAGCTCGCGCATGATCTCGATGGCCATCGTCGGGAACTCGCCGACCATGCGGTAGAACGTGTCCTTGGAGATCTTCAGCGTGTTCAGCGGCTCGCGCGCCTTGATGGTGGCGGTACGCGGTACGTCGCACAGGATGGCGATCTCGCCCAGGAAGTCGTTCTTCTTCATCTCGGCGACCTGGATCTGGCCGGTCGGCGTGTCGATCAGCACGTCGGCCACCCCGCCCAGGATCACGTACATGGCGTCGCCCGGGTCGCCTTGATGGCAGAGCTCTTGCCCCTCGGCGTAGTTCACGCGCTCGCTGGTGAAGGCCAGCAGCTTCAGCTTGGCCGGCTCGATCTTGGACAGGATCGGCACGCCTTTCAGCAGCTCGACTTCTTCGTTGAGGTTCATCGCTTCCTCCTGAATTCCCTCACGACGCCATCAACTCGGCGTAGAGCCCACCTTTTGCCGCCAGTTCCGACGGCGCTCCCTGAGCGGCGATCCTGCCACCCTGCATAACGACAATCTGCTCGAATGGCTCCGCCTGCGACGGCCGGTTGGCGATCCAGACAACGCCGCGATCGCCACTCTTCGCCGCCGCCAGGATGTTGTCGCGGATGCGGTCCTGGGTGCGGCTGTCGAAGGCAGCCACTGCCTCGTTGACGATCAGCAGCTGCGGCCGCTTGATCAGGGCGCGGGCGATGCCGAGCTTCTGGCGCTGCGTCGCCGTCAGGCGCTTGCCGCCGACGCCGACATTGTACTCCAACCCGACCTCGATCACCGAGTTGTGGAGCCCGAGCTCGCTCAGCACGTCGGAGATCAGCGTGCCGATGCGCTGCTCGCCCTGTGCCTGGCCATAGACCAGGCGGCCGAACAGGATGTTGTCCTGCAGCGTGGCGGCGCTGTTGTAGCGCTGGAAGTCGTAGAATTCGACGGCACCGCGCAACGGCGCGGGCAGACCGGAGGCAAAGGCGTGCCGCGCAGCCAGGAGGCGCTCCTCCATGTCGGCATCGATCAGGCCCAGGCGATGGCGCGCCTCGATGTAGCGGAACGGCAGCGTCATCAGGCGCGGCCGGTCGGCCTCGGGCACGGCGTCGATGCCCTTGCCGCCCAGGCGCTGCAGCAGCAGCCGCACGTTGGGCAACTCGTCGGCCGAAATGAAGCTGTACTGCTCGAACAACGGGTTGTCGGGCGACAGGCCGGAGAACAGCTCGACCATGGTCTCGGCAATGGTGAGACCCATGCGCTGCAGGTCGAGGTCGATGCCCGTCGACCTCAGCACCGACTGCATGTAGGGGTCGACCGCGATATTGTCGCCGGCGAAATCCTTGCCGAGCGGCGTGCCGAACAGGATGTTCTCGGCGACCGACAGGTTGCGGTTGTAACGGTCGGCGTTGAAGGTCTCGACCAGGCCGGCATAGCTCGGATCCTGCAGGCGGCCGAGCAGCTCGTGCCGGGCCTTCAGGATGCGCTCGGCGAGATCGGGCCGCAGCGTCGGATCGACCGTGCCGCGCAGGCCGAGCGCATAGATGTCCTCGTCGAGTTCGACCTGCTTCAGCACCTCGACGATGCGCGGCAGCAGGTCGGCAGGCCCGGTCGCGCCGGCCAGCTCATAGTCGATCCAGTCGGCGTTGGGATCGAGCGCTGGATTGCCGGCGCGCTCGGCCTCCTTGCGGATCTGCTCGCGCTCGGCCGCCGCTGCGTCGTCGTAGGTGGCGGGCGTGACGGGCCGGATCTTCAGGCCGAACAGAAGGTTGTCGCGCACCGACACCGGAAACAGATAGGTCTCCTGTCCGACATACGACGTCCGCGCCCCCAGCACGTACTCGGGCACCTGGAAGAAATCGTTGCCGTCGAGCTTGATCGAACCGCTGCTCGGCAGGATGATGCGCGCCAGCACCTGGCCCAGCACGTCCTTGCCCGAGCTCGCGGCGCCGATCACGGCGAGCCTGCTGCAGGTCGGCAGCATCAGGGACACGCCGTCGAGCTGCTTGACCCGGCCATCCTCGGAGACGGTAATGCCGGCCAGCGCCAGTTGGTGCCCCAGCGGCGGCGGCGGCCCGTCGGGCACCACCTGCAAGTCCTGGGGCATCATGCCTTCGGGCTGGAACTGGTCGATCACCTGCTCGTACTTGATCTGGACGTCCTGGCGTTGCTGGTCCCAGTCGAGCAGCTCCTTGACCGGCGACGGCAGGTCCTTGTAGGCCAGCAGCACGCCGACCACGGCGCCGACATCCATATGCCCGGTGAGCGCGAAGTAGCCGCCGATCAGATAGATGGCGAACGGCGTCGCCTGCGACAGGATGTTGTTCCAGAACTTGGCGACGAACTTCTTCTGATAGAGGTCGAAGCGGATCTTGAAGATCTTGCCGAGACGCTCGGAGATGTCGGCGCGCTCGTAGTTGGCCGCGCCATGTATGTGGATCTCGTTCACGCCGTCAGCGGTTTCGGCGATGCGGCCGGCGAGCTGGCGGGCGGTGATCTGCCGCTGGCGACCGAGCACCAGGACCGGCCGGCGCAACCGCGGAACGATCGCCATCTGGACGCCCAGCAGCACGACGACGACGATCCCAAGCAGCCAGTTCTGCAGCATGATGAACAGGATCGCCGTCAGTGCCTGACCGCCCAGGAACATCGGCTGGACGAAGGCATCGCCGATGAAGCCGCCGAGCGGCTCGACCTCGTCCTTGATCATGGTCGCGAGCTCGGCCTGCTTGACCTTGCGGAAGTGGGCCGGCGGGAAACGCAGGATGCGCTCATAGAGCTCATAGCGCAGGCGGCGCAGCATGCGCTCACCCATGCGGCCCTTCTGGGTGTTGATCGTCTTCTTGAACAGGGCGTTCACGATCACGGCGCCCAGGAAGACGAAACTCATGGTCACCAGGTATCCGAGCTGGTCGACCTGGAAGCCGTCGAAGATGCGCAGGACCTTTCCGGGCAGGACGGCGGACAGATCGAGCTCCCAGACCAGGAAGGGGATGGTCTTGGAATGCTTGAAGGCGTTGCCCTGGATGCCGTTGTTGACGATGTCCTTGGGCACCGTCAGCGACATGAAATAGAAGATCTGGGCCAGCACCACGAGGCCCAGGATGACGATCTGCTCGGGCCTGCTGTGTCGCCAGATGTAGGTGAACAGATTGCGTTGCATCAATATCCGCGGTCGAAGCCCCCCAGGTGCGCCCGCCCCACTCTCCTATATTAGATCAGCCCCTTGATTACATTCGATATTTTGCATTGCGACAGGGGTTCGCGTGTCCCTCCCATTATGGCATAGTCCGGCCGAATTCACCGGTCGGGGCAGAACGCGCTTCGGCAAGGAGAGACGTTCGCATGCCTAACAGCCGGTCCAAGCGTGTGCTGCTCTACAGCCACGACTCCTTCGGTCTCGGCCATGTGAGCCGATGCCGCACCATCGCCAACGCCCTGGTGGCGGCCGACCCCAACGTCTCGGTCCTGATCCTGTCGGGCTCGCCGGTGATCGGCTCCTATGAGTTCCGTTCGGGCATCGACTTCGTGCGCATCCCGGGCGTGGTCAAGCTGATCGACGGCGACTACGACTCGGCCAACCTCAGGGTCGGCGTCGAGCATACACTGGCGATGCGGACCCGGATCATCCGCGACACCGCGGACATCTACCGGCCCGACCTCTTTATCATCGACAAGGAGCCGACCGGCCTGCGCGGCGAGGTCGTGCCGGCGCTCCGGCTCCTGAAGGACCGCGGCACGCCGCTGGTGCTGGGCTTGCGTGACGTCATGGACGATCCTGCGGCTCTCGCCGCCGAATGGGAGCGCAAGAATGTCGTCCCGGCGCTGCGCGACCTCTACGACGAGATCTGGATCTATGGCCTGCCGCAGATCAACAAGCCGCTGACCGGCATCGAAGTGCCACCGTCCGTGCGTCACAAGATGGTCTATACCGGCTACCTGCGCCGCGACCTGCCGCTGCACACCGACGTACCGCACGAGATGGAGGAGATCGACGGGCCTTTCATCCTGGTGACGGCCGGCGGCGGTGGGGACGGCGCCGACCTGATCGACTGGGTGCTGGCGGCCTACGAGACCGACCCGCACATCCCCTACGGCGCGGTGATCGTGTTCGGCCCCTTCATGTCGGCAGCCGAGCGCGAGACCTTCAAGGAACGCGCAGGCAAGTTCAGGAACATCCGCACCCTCACCTTCACCAACAATCTCGGCGCCTTGATGAAGCGCGCGGCGGGCGTGGTGGCGATGGGCGGCTACAACACCTTCTGTGAGATCCTGTCGTTCGACAAAAAAGCGATCATCGTGCCGCGCACCAGGCCGCGCCTGGAGCAGTTCATCCGCGCCCGCGCTGCGCGCAATGTCGGCTTGATCGAGATGCTCGACGCCGATCGCGGCCGCGATCCGCACGCCATGGCGACGGCGCTGCGGCAGCTGCCGCAGCAGGGCCTGCCGAGCGACGTCGTGGTGCCTGGCCTGCTCGACGGCCTGCCCAACGTCTGGCGTCTGGTCGCCAAGCAGCTCGCCCATCCTCATCGCGGTCCCGCACCGCTCGGGGCGATGGGAAGCGACGTACCAGGGGCCGGCGCCTCGCCCGCCGTGCCTCCGGCGCGCGCCAGGACCTGATCGTCGGCACCTTCATGTCTTCGCCAACCGACGCGCGTGTCGCGGTCGTGCTCAAGGGCTGGCCGCGCCTGTCCGAGACCTTCATCGCCCAGGAGATCGCGGGCCTCGAGGCGCGCGGCGTCGCCCTTGAAATCTGGTCGTTGCGGCGGCCGACCGACAAGTATCGACATCCCGTGCATGACCGCGTGCGGGGCCGCGTCGTCTACCTGCCGGAGTACCTGAAGGACGATCCGCGCCGCGTCTGGGCGGGCTGGCTGAAGGCACGGCGCCTGCCGGGCTACGCGGCGGCGCGTGCGCGGTTCCTGGCCGATCTGCGGCGGGATCCCTCGGCAAACCGGGGGCGCCGTTGGGGCCAGGCGCTGGTGCTGGCGGCCGAATTGCCGCCCGGCATCGAGCGGCTCCATGCCCATTTCCTGCACACGCCCACGTCGGTGACGCGCTATGCCGCCCTGATGCGCGGCCTGCCCTGGAGCGTGTCGGCGCATGCCAAGGACATCTGGACCAGTGCGCCCTGGGAGGCGGCGGAAAAGCTTGCTGACTGCGCCTGGGCCGTGACCTGTACCAACCTGGGCGCGGAACGCCTGCGCGGGCTGGCGACTCGGCCCGACAAGGTGAAGCTCATCTATCACGGCCTCGACTTCGCGCATCTGCCGGCGCCGGTGCACCTCAGGACGCGACGCGACGGCGGCGATGCCGCCGATCCCGTCGTCATCCTGTCGATCGGCCGCAAGGTCGAGAAAAAGGGGTTTGGCGACCTTCTGGACGCGCTGGCGCTGCTGCCCAAGACGCTGCACTGGCGCTTCGAGCATGTCGGTGGAGGCGAACTCGGTGACCTCCTGAAGGCGCAGGCCGCTCGTCTGGGCATCGCCGAGCGCTGCACCTGGCTCGGCGCCCAGCCGCAGAAGCAGGTCTTCGCAGCCCTGGCGCGCGCCGACCTGTTCGTGCTGGCCAGCAAGAAGGCGGCCGATGGCGACCAGGACGGCCTGCCCAACGTGCTGATGGAGGCGGCTCACCAGGGTCTCGCCATCGTCTCGACCCGCGCCGCCGCGATCGGGGAATTCATCGAGGATGGCGACAACGGCCTGCTGGTGCCGCCCGGCGCGCCCGAGGCGCTGGCCGGCGCCCTGGCGCGCATGGTCGCCCATCCCGACCTGCGCCGGCAGTTCGCGCATCGCGCCGCCGAGACCGTGCGCACGCGCTTTTCCTTCGATGCCGGTGTCGACTGGATCGCCTCGGCGCTCGACCAGGATATCCGCCGAGAGGCCGTCCTGTCGGAGGCAAGGGCCGCGGAGTAGCCATGCGCGTGCTGTTGCACACGCCGTTGAAGTCGCCGCACAGTCCCATCCCCTCGGGCGATCGCGAGATGGCCCGAGGGCTCGGGCGTCTGCTTTGCCGACTCGGCCACACGGTGGTGATGCCGGCACAGAGCCGCGTCGCCCCGGGGGTGCCCGCGCCGCAGGACCATCTCGCGCTCGAACGACGCGCGCGGGCGCAGGCGTGGCGACTGATCGCGCGCTGGCGCGCCCTGCCGGCGCGCCATCCCGAGCGCTTCGATCTCTGGTTCACCTACCACTGCTACTACCGCAAGCCGGATTGGCTGGGCCCTATCGTAACGCGAGCGCTCGGCGTACCCTACGTGCTGGTCGAGGCCTCGCACGCGCCGCGCCGCGCCCACGGGCCGACGCGGCTCGGCCATCGCGCCGTCGAGCGTGCCCTCGCCGCCGCCGACCTCGTGCTGACGGTCAATCCGCGCGACGTGGCCGGCGTCAAGGCACGCTTGCGGCCGGGTACGCCTCAAGTCTGGCTGCCGCCCTTCATCGACACGCGGCCGTTCGATCGCACGCCGAATGCGGTCAACGATCCGCCCGTGCTGCTCAGCGTCGGCATGATGCGTACCCGCGACAAGCTCGAATCCTACCGTGTGCTCGCCGATGCGCTCGGCCGGCTGAAGGACAAGCCTTGGCACGCGCTGCTGGTCGGTGACGGGCCGGCGCGCGGCGAGGTCGAGGCGCTGATGGCGCCGCTCGGCGAGCGCGTGCGCTTTGCCGGAGCCGTGCCGCACGCCAAACTGCCCGCGACATATGCCGCGGCGGATCTTTACCTGTGGCCCGCGATCAACGAAGCCTACGGCATGGCCTTCCTCGAAGCCCAGGCGGCAGGACTTCCCGTCGTTGCCGGCCGCACCGGCGGGGTCCCCGCGGTGGTGGCCGACGGCATCACGGGCGTGCTGACCCCGATCGGCGATGCTGCGGCCTTCGCTGCCGCGACCCGCCGGCTGCTCGACGACCCCAAGGCGCGTCTACAACTGGGCAAGGCCGCGCGCGCGCGCGTAAATGCCCGGCACGACGAGCACGCCGCCGCCCATGCCCTGGCCGCGGCCCTGGCGAGGCTGCGATGAGCGTGCCTTTCGCCGTGCTGCGCCACGCCAGCACCGACTGGAATGTCGAGCGTCGCCTGCAGGGCCTCACCGACACCCCGCTCAATGCCGCCGGAGAGGCCGACGCTCGGGCCTGGCGCCTGCCACCGCCGGCCGACGGATGGAAGCGGCTCAGCAGTCCATTGCAGCGCGCCCGCCGCACCGCCGAGCTGCTCCAGCCATCGGCGCCGGTCGCGGTCGATTCGGCCCTGCGCGAGATGAGTTTCGGCACATGGGAAGGCCACACCGTCGCTGAACTGCGTGCCACCGTCGGTGAAGCCTTCATCGCCGCTGAGAACAAGGGACTGGACTTCCAGCCGCCGGGCGGGGAATCGCCGCGCGCCGCGATGGTCCGCATCGGTCGCTGGGCGTCGTCGGTCGCGGCCGCCGGGCAGCCCGTGGTGGCGGTATCGCACAAGGCCGCGATCCGCGCCCTGCTGGCGCTCGCCACCGGCTGGGACATGATGGGTCGACCGCCGCACAAGCTCGACTGGCGCTGCCTGCATTTCTTCTCCGCTCACGCTGACGGCCGTGTCACGGTCGACCGCCTCAACGTGCCGCTATGAGGCGGGTCTTCTTCCATGTGCAGCATCTGCTGGGCATCGGCCATCTGCGCCGCGCGGCTGCGCTGGCGCGGGCGCTCGTGGCCGGTGGTTTCGACGTGCTGCTGGTGTCGGGCGGCGCGCAAGTCCAAGGCCTGGTGTTGGGTGGCGCGCGCTTCTACCAGCTCCCGGCGCTTCGCGCGGCCGACGCGAGCCTGCGCGATCTCGCGCGGCTCGATGGCGGTCCGGTCGACGAGGCGTTCCAGCGTCGGCGCACCGAGATGCTGCTCGGCCTGCTGCGGGCTGAAGCGCCGGACGTCGTGATCACCGAGCAGTTCCCCTTCGGCCGGACGCGGCTGCGCTTCGAATTGCTGCCGCTTCTGGAGGCCGCGCGGCTGCTGCCCAAGCGGCCGCTGATCGCCTGCTCGGTGCGTGACGTGGTGCGGCGCGCCCGGCCTGAAAGGGTCGGCGAGGCGGTGGCGCTCCTGGATCGCTTCGATGCCGTGCTGATCCACGGCGATCCCCACCTCGTACCATTCGAGAGGAGCTTTGCCGGCTGGGCGCACATCGAAGAGCGGGCCTTCTATACCGGTTATGTCTTGGAGCGAGACTTTGCGCGGCAGGGGGCGCAGGGGATGCGGAGCGTCGATGGCAAGGACGAGGTCGTCGTGTCGGTGGGCGGCGGTGCTGTCGGGGCGCCTCTGCTCGAGGCCGCCATCGCCGCGCGGCCGAAAACGGCGCTGGCCGAACGGACCTGGCGATTGCTGGTGGGCGAGAACCTGCCGGCGCAGGACCGCCCTGCGCTCGCCCGCGAACAGCAAGGCGTCGTCGTCGAACCGGCCCGGCCGGACTTCACGACGCTTCTCTGCAACGCCACCCTTTCGATCTCCCAGGCCGGCTACAATACGACCATCGAGACCCTGTGCTGTGCCGATCGCGCCGTGCTCGTGCCTTTCGCCACCGGGCGCGAGACCGAACAGGCAGATCGGGCCCAGGCCCTGGCCGAGCGGGGCATGGTGGCGGTGGCGCCGCCCGGCTCTCTGTCGGCGCAGAGCCTGGCCGACGCCGTCGGTCGGGCGCTCGCGGGCCCGTCGCTAAAAAGCTTTCCGCCGTGCGACGTCGATGGCGGACCGAAGACGGCGGCGCTATTGCATCGCCTGTTGTCGAGATGAGCACCTGGGCAGACCTTTCTGACGAAGCGGCGCGCTGGTCGCAGGCTGGCCGTACGGCCGAGCTGTGGTGGCGCGACGACGATGCCGCCGATGTCGGGCCCGCGCTCGAGCGGCTGCTGGCGGTCCATCGCGACGCCGGCGTGCCGTTGGCGCTTGCTGTCGTTCCCGCAAGGGCGACCCAGGCTCTGGCAGATCGGCTGGCCAGCGAACCGGGCGTCGATCTGCTTCAGCATGGCTACGCGCACGTCAATCACGCGGCCTTGGGCGACAAGAAGATCGAGCTCGGTACCGAGCGGCCGGCCATGCTGGTACTGGGCGAATTGGGTACCGGCCGCATGGCGCTCGAACGCCTGTTCGGCGCGCGTCCCTTGGCGGTGCTGGTGCCGCCCTGGAATCGCATCGCGCCGGTCCTGGTGCCGACCTTGCCGGAGATCGGCTTTGCCGGTCTCTCGACCTTCAGTGCACGGCGACGCACGCATCCGGTGAAGGGGCTGCTCGAGGCCAACACACACGTCGATTTGGTCGACTGGAAGGGCGGAGGGCGTTTCATCGGCGAGCCGGCGGCACTGGACGCGCTTGTGTCTGCGCTGGCTCGTGCGCGGACGTCCGGCGAGCCGGTAGGCGTGCTCAGTCACCATCTTGCGATGGACGGCGAGGCGTGGGATTTCCTAAGGTCGATGTGGCAAAAAGCATTGAAAATACCTGGACTTCGCGTCCGACCGGCACGTCAACTGTTTGCAACAGGAAGGGAGGACCGCGGTTGAGTTCGGCCGATCTGCGCTATCCGCGTCAGACCCTGCTGGCCGACTATGGGCGCGCCACGGCGGGCGTGCTGCTGTGCGGGGCGCCCCTGCTGCTGCTCGATGTCAATCGCTGGCTGGCGCTGATCCTGCTGCTGGGCTTCCTGCTGTTCGCCGTGTTCCTGGTGCGCACGGCGCTGCGCCACCATACGCGTTACGTGCTCGGTCCCGACACGCTCTGCGCCGACGGGCCGGCCGGGACCCTGGTCGAGTGGAATCGGCTCGACCGGCTGAGACTCAGCTATTTTTCGACCAAGCGGGATCGCAGCGACGGTTGGATGCAGCTCAGCGTCGGTTCGGCCGGCGGCCGCACGGTCAAGCTCGATTCCTCGCTCGATGGCTTCCATGATGTCGTCGAGCGCGCGGCGCGCGCGGCTGAAGCGATGGCCCTGCCGCTGAACGAGACGACGCGGGCCAACCTCAAGGCAATGGGCATCTCGGTAGCGGGGCAGGAAGAGAAAGTATGAAAGAGCTGCTGCGCGTCGAGAAGCTGACCGTAGACTTCGGCGTCCACGAAGGCACGTTGCGTGCCGTCGATCACGTCTCCTTCAGTCTGCCGCCCGGCGGCACGCTGGCTCTGGTGGGCGAATCGGGCTCGGGCAAGTCGGTGTGCAGCCAGGCCATCATGGGCCTGTTGCCGCGCACCGCGACCATCTCCTCGGGTTCCATCCTGTTCGACGACCCGCGCAGCAACGCCAAGCCGATCGACATCGCCAAGCTCGACCGCGCCGGGCCGCAGATGCGGACGATCCGCGGCGGCGCCATCTCCATCATCTTCCAGGAGCCGATGACCTCGCTGTCGGCGCTGCATACCGTGGGCGACCAGATCGGCGAGGCGGTCGAGCTGCATGGCGGCGGCGGTCATTTCAGCAACATCCATTCGCTCGGCGACCAGATCACCGAAGCCGCCCAGCTTGCCGGCCGCAAGCTCAGTCGCCCCGAGATCGAGGCGCTGACCGTCGACATGCTGCGCATGGTGGGCTTTCCCGATCCGAAGCGGGCGCTGCGCACCTATCCCTTCGAACTGTCGGGCGGCCTTCGCCAGCGCGCCATGATCGCCATGGCCCTGGTCTGCCGGCCGGCGCTTCTGATTGCCGACGAGCCGACGACCGCGCTCGACGTCACCATCCAGGCGCAGATCCTGCGTCTCATGAAGGACCTGCAGGCCGAGCTCGGCATGGCGCTGCTGATGATCACGCACGATCTCGGCGTGGTCGCCAATGTCGCCGACGACGTCGTGGTGATGTATCGCGGCAAGGTCGTCGAATCGGGCGACCTGCACGACATCTTCCGCGATCCCCAGCATCCCTACCTGAAGGCGCTGCTGCATGCCGTGCCGCGCTTCGACATGACGCCCGGCGAGCGGCTGGTGCCGATCCGCGAGATCACGGCGGCCACCGGCCATCTGCTGAAGGAGAAGGCGGTTTCGAAGCCGACCGAGACCTTCAATCCCAAGGCGCCGGTGCTGAAGGTTCGCCATCTCTCCAAGACCTTCAGGATCCGCAAGGCCGACACGCTGTTCGAGCAGCTGACCGGCGGCGGCACCACGCGCACCGTGCGCGCCGTCAACGACGTGAGCTTCGACGTCGAGCGCAACGAGTGCCTGGGCCTGGTCGGCGAATCGGGCTGCGGCAAGACCACCCTCAGCAAGATTCTCATGCGCGGCATTTCGGCGGATCCCAACGAAGGCACCGCCCAATACGGAGCTGGCCGCGTCGTGTTCGACGATTGGGGCCGCAAGGTCGACGTGCTGGCGCTGGAGGGCGCCGATCTCGACCGCTTCCGCACCAAGCTGCAGTTCATCTTCCAAGACCCGTTCGGCTCGCTCAATCCGCGCATGACGGTCTACGACATCCTGGTCGAGCCGCTGGTCATCCATAAGATCGGCGACGACGCCTATCGCCGCGAGATGGTGAGCGAGCTGATGGAGATGGTTGGGCTGGATCGCCGTCATCTCAGCCGCTATCCACACTCCTTCTCGGGAGGTCAGCGTCAGAGGATCGGCATCGCCCGCGCGTTGGCGCTCAGGCCTGACATGGTGATCTGCGACGAGCCGGTGTCGGCGCTCGACGTGTCGATCCAGGCGCAGATCCTCAATCTCCTGAAGGACCTGCAGAAGCAGCTCGGCCTCACCTATATGTTCATCAGCCACAATCTCGCGGTGGTCGACTACATCGCCGACCGCATCGCCGTGATGTGCGCCGGCCGTCTGGTCGAGCTGGCGCCAGCAGGCGAGCTGTTCCGCGACCCGCTCCATCCCTACACCAAGGCACTGCTCTCGGCGGTGCCGATGCCCGACCCGGAAGCCCGCCTCGACCTCGGCGCCCTGATGGAAGGCAAGGCCTCTGATCCGACGGCATGGCCCGAGCCATTCCGAGACGATCCCACCAACCAGGTGTTCTGGACGGAGGCCTCACCCGGCCACTACGTGCGTGTCGCGCGGGGAGGACTATAGGCCATGCTGCGCTTCATCGTCCGCCGCGTGCTGCTGATGATCCCGACGCTGTTCATCATCAGTGCGCTGGTCTACTTCATCATCGACCTGCCGCCGGGCGACTGCGTCACCGCGCAGGTCGACGAACTCCTGTCACGCGGCGATCCCGACGCGCTGCGCCGCGCCGAGGAGCTGCGCGCGATGTACAACCTCAATGACCCGCTGTGGCAGCGCTATCTCGAATGGGTCTCGGGCATCTTCCGCTGGGACTTCGGTCTTTCCTGCCAGGACACCGTGCCGGTGCGCGACCTGATCGGCGAGCGGCTGGCCCTCACCATCATCATGGAATCGGCCACCATCGTGTTCATCTGGGTGGTATCGTTCGTCATCGGCGTCTATGCCGCCACGCATCAGTACAAGCTCGGCGACTACGTGGCCTCGTTCATCGGCTTCGTCGGCCTCGCGGTGCCGAACTTCCTGCTCGCTCTGGTGCTCCTCTATGTCGGCAAGGTCTATTTCGGCCTGTCGATCGGCGGCCTGATGGATCCCGAGTACATCGACCAGCCGCTGAGCTGGGCCAAGGTCTGGTCGATCCTGCAGCATCTCGTCATCCCGGTGATCGTCATCGGCATGTCGGGCACCGCCGGCATGATCCGTCGCCTGCGCGCCAACCTGCTCGACGAGCTGCAGAAGCAATACGTCGTCACCGGCCGCGCCAAGGGCCTGCCGCCGCTGCGGCTGCTCATCAAGTATCCGCTGCGCCACGCCATAAATCCGTTCGTGGCCGACATCGGCGGCCTGCTGCCGGACGTCATTTCGGGCTCGGTGATCGTCTCGGTCGTGCTGTCGCTGCCGACCACCGGCCCGATGCTGCTGGGGGCGCTGAAGACCCAGGACGTCAATCTCGCCGCTACCTTCCTGCTGTTCGTGGCGACGCTGACCGTGATCGGCATGCTGATCTCGGACCTGGCGCTGGCTGCACTCGATCCACGCATCCGCTTCGGCGCAACCTCGGAGAAGTAAGGTAGCGCCATGACCGACCGGACCACCAACACGCCCCCGTCGAGCACTCCGCGGCCGCGCTCCGACCACTTCGTCAACAGGGAGCCGTGGGACCCGTACGTCTCCGAGCGCCTGACGGCGGAGCAGGAAAAGTACTACATGGCCGGCCAGTGGAAGCTGATGTGGTGGCGTTTCCGCCGCCATCGGCCGGCCGTGGTCTCGGCGGTCTTCCTGGCGCTGATGTACTTCTCGACCGTGATCAGCGAGTTCATCGCACCCTACGATCTGCACACGCGGCACTCGGCCTACATCTTCGCGCCGCCGCAACGCGTCCATTTCATCCATGAAGGCCAGTTCCTCGGGCCGTTCGTCTACGCGCTCAAGACCACGCGTGACATGGAGACCCTGCAGCGCGTCTACACCGCCGATACGACCAAGCCGCAGCAACTGCGCTTCTTCTGCCTGGGCGATAGCTATGAGTTCTGGGGTCTGATCGAGGGCAGCTTCCACTTCGTGTGCCCGCCGGAGGGCGGGCAGTTCTTCTGGCTGGGCACCGATCGGCTGGGGCGCGACATGTTCAGCCGCATCGTCTACGCCGCGCGCATCTCGCTCACCATCGGCATCATCGGCATCGCGCTCTCCTTCGCGCTCGCCCTGATCCTGGGCGGACTGGCGGGCTACTACGGCGGCTGGGTCGACAATGTCGTCCAGCGCATCACCGAGATCATCAAGAGTTTCCCGCACCTGCCGCTATGGCTCGCGCTGTCGGCGGCGCTGCCTGTCACCTGGTCGCCGCTGCTGGTCTATTTCGGCATCACCATCATCCTGGCGCTGCTCGACTGGCCGGGCCTGGGGCGCGCCGTGCGCTCCAAGCTGCTGTCGCTGCGCGAGGAGGACTACGCTGCCGCCGCGCAGATGATGGGCGCCAAGCCGGGGCGCATCATCGGTCGTCATCTGCTGCCCGGCTTCATGAGCCATCTCATCGCCTCGGCGACGCTTTCCATTCCCTCGATGATCCTGGCGGAGACGGCCCTGAGCTTCCTGGGCCTCGGCCTGCGGCCGCCGATCACCTCCTGGGGAGTGCTCCTGAACGAGGCGACCGACATCAATGTGGTGGCGGTGAACTGGTGGCTGATGTTGCCCGTGATCCCGGTGATCCTGGTCATCCTGGCCTACCAGTTCATGGGTGACGGCATGCGCGACGCGGCCGATCCCTACGGCTGACACGTGTCCGGCGTCGGTCGGACAACATGTTGATTCGACGCCTAATTTTCCTAATTCGCACCATCATTGTGTGTGATTGAAAAATCACACTTTGGCCCCATTTGGGTCTAGCGACGGCCATCGGGGGTTTCCATCTTCGCTTTGTATCTCCCCCGAACGTGGTCCCCCCAAAGCCACGTTCTAGCCTCTTCGGAGGCGCTTAGGCCGTCTTCTCACTCTCCCCCGAGAAGACGGCCTTTTTCTTTTCCGTCGCGCTCATCACGACATGCTACGACGGCGCCACATGGCGCCCACTCTCCTGAACGTGGCGGATCTCGCCTGCCGTCGCGGCGGCAGGTCGGTTTTCGACGGTCTCTCCTTCACGCTGGGCGCCGGCGAGCTTTTGGCGCTGACCGGTCGCAACGGCAGCGGCAAGACCACGCTCCTGCGCGCTCTCGCCCTGCTGGTGCGGCCCGAGGCCGGCACGATTCTGTGGCAGGGCATCAACGTGCAGGACGATCCCGAGACCTGGCGCGGCCGGCTGGCGTGGCTCGGCCATCTCGACGGTCTCAAGGGCGACCTCACCGTTGGCGAGAATCTTTTGGGCGCCGAGCGACTGCGTGGTCGGCCGGCGGCCGACGATCGTCTGGACCTCGCCCTGGTCGCCTTCGATCTCAATGTGCTCGCGCATCGATCCGTGCGCACCCTGTCCGCCGGGCAGCGCCGCCGCACTGCGCTCGCGCGCGTGATGCTGACCCAGGCACCGCTGTGGCTGCTCGACGAGCCGCTGAACGCGCTGGATGCCCCGGCGCAGCAGGCCTTTCGCACCGTCCTGCAACGGCACCTCGGCCAGGGTGGCCTCGCCATCGCCGCCACTCATGCCGACCTCGGCATTCCCGGTGCACGCACCTTGGAGCTGGCTGCGCCTCGGAAGGCTCTCGCATGACCGGCTTCATCGCCTTGCTGTCGCGCGACCTGCGGCTGGTGTGGCGGCGCCCGGGCGACGTCGCCGTCGTGCTCGCTTTCTTTATCGTGGCGACGGTGCTCTTCCCGCTGGGCATCGGCCCGCAGGCCAACATCCTGGCGCGTATCGCCGCGGGCGTGTTGTGGTGCACGGCGCTGTTCGCCTCGATGCTGTCGCTCGACCGGCTGTTCGCCGCCGACTACGACGACGGCTCTCTCGATCTTCTGTTGCTGGCGCCCTGGCCGCTCGAGCTCGCGGCGCTGGCCAAGTGTGCGGCTCACTGGATTGTGACCGGCCTGCCCTTGGCCGTCCTGGCGCCCGTTCTTGGCGTAGCATTCGGCCTGCCGGAGGGCGCATTGGCCGCACTTGCCGCGACCCTGCTGGTCGGCACACCCACCTTGTCCCTGATCGGTGGCCTGGCCGCCGCCCTGACGCTGGGGGCCCGTCGGGGCGGTGCCTTGCTGGCCTTGCTGGCCCTGCCGCTCTGCGCGCCGACGTTGATCTTCGGCGCCGCCGCCATCGAAACCCTGATGACCGGGGAGGATCTTCTGGCCCATATCGCCATTCTGGCTGCCTTGGCGCTGGTGGCGCTGGCCACCACCCCCTGGGCCATGGCCGCCGCCTTGCGGCAGGCTGGCGAATAGACAAGAACGGTCCAGGGACCGACACAGGGCAGAAATGGCCGACCTGCATTTCCTCGCCAACCCCGCGCGTTTCCGCCGCTTCAGCCAGCGCGTGCTCCCGGGACTCACGCTCGCCACAGTGCTGGGCTTCGCGGTCGGCCTGTATCTTGCGCTGCTGCAGTCGCCGCCCGACTACCAGCAGGGGGAGACGGTGCGCATCATGTTCGTGCACGTGCCGTCCGCCTGGCTGTCGATGGGGGGCTATGCCCTGCTCGCGGGGCTCGGCGCCTCGCTCCTGGTCTGGCGCCATCCGCTCGCCGCCCTGATGGCGCGCGCCGCCGCGCCAGTCGGTGCCTGCTTCGCGCTGGTGTGCCTGCTGACCGGTTCGCTGTGGGGCCGGCCGATGTGGGGCGCCTACTGGGTGTGGGACGCGCGGCTCACCTCGATGCTGCTGCTGTTCTTCCTCTATCTCGGCCACATCGCCTTGAGCCGCGCCTACGACGACGCCGACCGCGGCGATCGCGCCGCCGCCATCCTGGCGCTTGTCGGCGTCATCAACCTGCCGATCATCAAGTTCTCGGTCGACTGGTGGAACACGCTTCACCAGCCCGCGTCGATCACGCGGCTCGACGCGCCGGCCATTCATCCGACGATCCTGATACCGCTGCTCTGGATGGCGGGTTCGTTCCTGCTGCTGTTCATCGTGCTGGTGCTGGTGCGGACCGAGACCGAGATCGATCGGCGGCGCCTCGAGATTGCGGATCAGAACGCATGAGCAGCTACGGCGTCTTCATCCTGTCGGCTTACCTCGTGGTGCTTGTCGTGCTGGGCGGTCTCACCATTGCCTCACTGAGCGCGCGCGCCAAGGTGCGCCGCGAGCTGGCCGCGCGCGGCCTGGATCGCAGGCGATGACTCCCAAGCGCAGGCGGCTGTGGATGCTGGTGGCCTCGCTCGCCGTGCTGGGCGGTGCGGCGGCGCTGGTGCTGACCGCGTTGAACGACAGTCTCGTCTTCTTCTATTCGCCGAGTCAGGTCGCCGAGAAGAGCATTCCCGCCGAGCGACGCTTCCGGCTGGGCGGCCTGGTCGAGATGGGCAGCGTGAAGAAGAACGGGCAGGAAATCCGCTTCACGGTCACCGATACGCACAAGACGATTGCCGTCGTCTATAGCGGGCTCCTGCCCGATCTCTTCCGCGAGGGCCAGGGCGTGATTGCCGAAGGTTCGCTCGGGCCCGACGGCGTCTTTGTCGCCCGCGAGGTTCTGGCCAAGCACGACGAGAACTACATGCCACCCGAGGTCGCCAAGGCGATCAAGGAGGCGGGGCAGTGGAAGGAGAAGAAGTGAATCGCGGCACGGGAGCACGGGCCTCCGGCCCCCTCATGATCATGTTCCTCTCCCCCGTGGGGGAGAGGTTAGGTGAGGGGGTTCAACGCGCAGGCCGTCTCCCGCATCACACCCAGCCTCTCCCCCAAGGGGCAGAGGAACATGAACATGATCATGAGCGGGCCTGGAGGCCCGCGGTCCGGAAGACATGATTCCCGAGCTCGGCCACTTCGCCTTGATCCTTGCGCTCGCCGTCGCGCTGGTGCAGGGCACGTTGCCGCTCGTCGGCGCGGCGCGCGGCGATGCGCGACTGATGGCGCTGGGCAGCGCGGCGGCGCTCACCCAGGCGCTGCTGGTCGTCATCGCTTTCGCCGCTCTCACCCAGGCCTACGTGACGTCCGATTTCTCCGTCGCCAACGTCGTCGCCAACTCGCACTCGGCCAAGCCGCTGGTCTACAAGATCTCCGGCGTGTGGGGGAACCACGAGGGCAGCATGCTGCTCTGGGCGCTGATCCTCTCGGTGTTCGGCGCCGCAGTGGCGCTGTTCGGTGTCAACCTGCCCGACACGCTGCGCGCGCGCGTGCTGGCCATCCAGGCGCTGATCGGCGTGGGCTTCCTCGCCTTCCTGCTGTTCACCTCCAATCCCTTCGAGCGTCTGTCGCCCGCACCGGCCGACGGCAACGGCCTCAATCCTCTGCTGCAGGATCCGGGGTTGGCCTTCCATCCGCCGCTGCTCTATCTCGGCTATGTCGGCTTCTCGGTGACCTACGCCTTTGCCATCGCCGCCCTGCTCGAAGGCCGCGTCGATCCGGCGTGGGCGCGCTGGGTGCGGCCGTGGACGCTGGCGGCCTGGTGCTTCCTCACGCTCGGCATCGCGCTCGGCTCATGGTGGGCCTACTACATCCTCGGCTGGGGCGGTTTCTGGTTCTGGGATCCCGTCGAGAACGCCTCGCTGATGCCGTGGCTCGCCGGCACGGCGCTGCTGCACTCCGCCATCGTCGTCGAGAAGCGCGACGCGCTGAAAAGTTGGACCGTCCTTCTTGCCATCCTCGCCTTCTCGCTGTCGCTGCTCGGCACCTTCCTGGTGCGCTCGGGCGTGCTCACCTCGGTGCACGCCTTCGCCCAGGATCCCGCGCGCGGCCTCTACATCCTGGCCTTCCTGCTGACGGTCACCGGCGGCGGCCTGGCGCTCTACGCCTGGCGGGCGCCGAAGCTGACGCCAGGCGGGCTCTTTCAGCCGATCAGTCGCGAAGGCGCACTGATCCTGAACAACCTCCTGCTCTGCACCCTCGCCGCCACGGTGCTCCTGGGCACGCTGTATCCGCTGTTCCTCGATCTTCTGACGGGCAACAAGGTCTCGGTCGGTCCGCCCTTCTTCAATGCCACCTTCGTGCCGATCTGCGCGCCCTTGTTCGCCGCGCTCTGCGTCGGTCCGTTCCTGGGCTGGAAGCGCGCCGAGTTGTGGCCTGCCCTGCAGCAGCTGCGCATCGCCTTCCTCGTCTCGATGGTCGCGGCCATCGTCGCCGCCGTCGCCATCGACGGCCGTTCGGCCCTGGCTGCCGTCGCCTTCGGCTTCGGCGTCTGGCTGATCCTGGGCAGCCTGGTCGAGTTCGCAGGCCGCCTGCGGCTTGGCCGCGCCCCCTGGGCCGAGAGCCTGCGCCGCCTGAAAGCCACGCCGCGCGCCGCCCTCGGCATGACCATCTCGCATGCCGCGCTGGGCGTCGTCGTGCTGGGTGCGGTGGCGACCGGCGCCTGGCATCTCGAGGTGCTCCAGACCCTGAAGCCCGGCGAGAAGGCACGCATCGGCGGCTATGACATCACGCTGGTGCGCGTCGACAACGTCCAGGGCCCCAACTATATCGCCGAGCGCGCCACGCTCGCCGTCACCGTCGGCGGCCGGCCTTTCACGGTGCTTGAGCCCGAGCGCCGGCTGTTCACGGTGCAGCGTCGCCAGGTCGCCGAGACCTCCATCCATTCCAACGGCCTGCGCGATCTCTATGCCGCCCTGGGCGAGGGCGAGCCCAACACCGGCTGGGTGGTCCGGCTCTACCTCAATCCCTTGGCGCCGTGGATCTGGCTGGGCGCCGCGCTCTGCGCCTTCGGTGGTTTCGTCTCGCTTTCCGATCGTCGCCTGCGTGTCGGCGCTCCCTCACGTCGGCCGGCGGTGCAGGCCGCAGAATGATCAGACTCTTCCGGACCGCGCGCTGGGTCGCGTCTGACGCGACCTTCCTGCGCGCTCAAGCTCATGAGCGCGCAGGATGCGCGCGGTCCGGAAGACATGA
>JAEZHS010000395.1 GCA_023436825.1 Pseudomonadota bacterium
GCGTGTTGGGCAGCACATGACGCACGGCGATGCGCAGCTCGCCCATGCCGACGGCGCGCGCTGCCTCGACAAAAGGCTGCTCGCGCAACGACAGGGTGCTCGAGCGCACGACGCGGGCGACGCTCGGCACCAGCGGAATGGCGATGGCGATGATGGTGTTCTCGAGCGACGGTCCGAGCGCCGCCGCCATGACCAGCGCCATCACCAGCAACGGCAGCGACTGCATGATGTCCATCAGGCGCTGCATGACCAGGTCGAAACCGCCGCCGAGATAGCCGCTCATCAGGCCAATCGACACGCCGAGAACGCCGCCCAGCAGCATGGCGCCTGCTCCGACCGCCAGCGAAATCCGCGCGCCGTGGACGATACGGCTGAACATGTCGCGGCCCATGAAGTCGGCGCCCAGCCAGAACTTGCCGCCGGGAGGCGCCAAGGAGGCCTTGGCGTCGGTTGCGGTCGGGTCCATCGGCGCTATGACGCCGGCGAAGACCGCCGTCAGCACGAAGACCAGCACGATCACCGCGCCGACCGCGCCCAGCGGATAGCGCCGCGCCAGGAAGGCGAGCTGGCCGCCCAGGCCGGTGATGTTGGCGCCGGCGCGGGCGAGTTCGGCATCATGATCGATGGTTGTCATCGTTCAGTCCGCGAATTTGATGCGGGGGTCGAGGACCATGTAGGCCATGTCGACGAGGAAATTGACGGTGACCACCACGAAGGCGATCAGCATGACGAGGTTCTGCACGATCGGGTAGTCGCGCCAGCGGATCGCCTCGACGAGGAAGCGGGCGACGCCCGGGATGTTGAACACGGTCTCGGTGACGATCAGGCCGCCCACCAGGAAGGCCGCCTCGATGCCGATGATGGTGACCACGGGCAGTAGAGCGTTGCGGAGCGCGTGGTTGTAGTTGACCGCCGTGTCGGACGCGCCTTTCGAGCGCGCCGTGCGGATGTAGTCCTGGCGCATCACCTCGAGCATGGAAGATCGCGTGAGGCGCATGATCAACGCCGAACTTCGGAAGCCGACCACGGCCGCGGGGATGGCCAGCAGGCCGACCTCCTGCAGGAAGCCGCGCGGCTCGTTGGTATAGATGGGAATCGTGCCGAACCAGTGCACGGCCGCCATCAGCACCAGCAGGCCGAGCCAGAAGGACGGCAATGACAGGCCGCTCAGGCTGATGACGCGCAGGGAATAGTCGAGCGTCGTATTCTGCCGCACCGCGCTGATCACGCCGAACGGCACGCCCAGGATCACCGAGAAGAACAGCGCCAGCACCGTCAGCTTGGCGCTGATCGGAATGCGCGGCGCGATCTCCTCGATGGCCGGCCGCTCCGAGACGTAGGCGAAGCCTAAGTCGCCGCGGCTCAGCCCGCCGATCCACTGGAAGTATTGCTCGATGATCGGCTTGTCGAGGCCGAGCTCCTTGGCGATCTTGGCCTTCTCCTTGGGATCGGCGATGCCTGCCGCGTCGACCAGGATGTCGGAGATGTCGCCCGGAACCAGGCGCAACATCACGAAGATGAGCACCGACATCCCGAACAGGGTGAGCGCCATCAGCAGGAAGCGCCGGACGAGGTAGGAGCCCATTAGTCTTCCCTTCCATCACTCTCAAGTTCCTCTCCCCCGATAGGGGGAGAGGTTAGGCGAGGGGGAATCGACGTGCGTAGCCCCCTCACCCGGCCTCTCCCCCTAGCGGGGGAGAGGAGTTTGAAGAGAGAGGATGGGCGGCGGCGCACGATGGTCCCTACCGATCCAGCCAGATGTCTTCGAAGCGCCAGCCGTTGTAGATGCTGTTGACCTGCAGCAGCACGTCCTTGACCTGCGGCGACCAGCACGTGTTGGCGACGTTGTAGCCGATGATCGGCCTGGCCGAGTCGTCGGCCAGCTTCTTCTCGATCTCCCACACGATCTTCTTGCGCTTCTCGACGTCGGCTTCGGCCGACTGCTGCTCGATCAGCTTGTCGATCTCGGGGTTCTTGTAGCCCGTGTAGTTGCGGTCGGAGGTCGAGTAGTAGTTCTCGTAGAAATTGACGTCGGGATCGTCGATGCCGACGCCGGTGAGGTTCATGCCGACCTGGTAATCCTTGCGCTGGATCTTGTTGTACCAGACGGTGGTATCGATCGGATCGAGCTCGGCCTCGATGTAGATCTTCTTGAGCTGGTCGATCAGGATAACCGCCGGGTCGCGGTAGATCGCGATGTTGCGGGTCGCGACCTTGATCTTGAGCGGCTTGTCGGGCCCGTAACCCGCCTTCTCCATGATCTTGCGCGCTTCCGCACGGCTCTTCTCGACGTCGGATGCATGGCCGAGCAGGTTCGGCAGCATTTCCTTGGGCATGCCCCAGAAACCGGCCGGCGGCGGCAGCATCACGGCGCCGTCGAGGTCATGGCCCTGGCTCAGGATGTCGTGGAATGACTTGTTGTCGAGCGCCAGCGTCATCGCCCGGCGGATGTCGGCGTTGTCGAACGGCGGCTTGTCGCGATTGACCAGCAGGTTGGAGCTGACGTTGGTCGGCCGCGCCTCGCAGACGGCGTCGGGCTTCTGCGCCTTGATGTCCTTCAGGAGCGGAAAGGTGACGTCCGAATCGAACGTCATGTCGTAGGTACCGGCCGTGAAGCCCAGCAGGCGCGTGCTGCGGTTGGGTACGATCGTCCAGTCGATGCCGTCGAGATAGGGCCGGCCTTTCTTCCAGTAGTCGGGGTTGCGGACCAGCTTGATCGATTCGTTGCGCTTGAACTCGACGACCTTGAACGGACCGGTCCCGATCGGCTTGGAGCGCATGTCGCGGCCCGGCACATGGCAGGAATAGACCGGCGAGTAGCCGCCTGCGAGCATGGTGAGGAACGAGCTCTGCGGCCGGTCGAGGTTGAAGGTGACCTCGTTGGGTCCGTTGGTCGTCACCTCCTTGAGGTTGATGTACCAGACCTTGCGCGGGTTCTTGCGGACGATGTCGAGCTTCTCGTCGCCCTTGCCGATCAGGGCATCCCAGGTGCACTTCACGTCGGCACTGCTGAAGGGCTTGCCGTCGTGCCACTTCACGCCCTGACGCAGCTTGAAGGTGAGCTTGGTCTTGTCGTCGTTCCACGACCAGCTTTCCGCCAGATCCGGCACGATCTTGTCCGGGCTGTTCACCTTCTCCTTGGGATCAAACACCACGAGATTGTTGAACACCGCCATGAAAGGCTGGTTCACCGAGATGGTCGATTCCTCGTGGATCGAGGCGCTGGGAGGATTGTCGCGATGGGAGATCTTGAGGGTACCGCCCTGCTTCTGGGCGAAAGCCGGTGCCGCCGCCAATACGAACGCAGCAAGAGTCCCGGCCGCTAACGCCACGCTTGAACGCATCAATTTTCCTCCCAAGGACGTGCGCCGTCAGATGAGCGCTGTTCTTTCCCCGTGGTCGGGAGGCTAACACAACCTCTGCAACGGCCAAGCCTCAATGCGTCGCAGGGACGGACGGACCTTTCAATTCGATCTGATTTCCTTCCGGATCATGGAAATAGACCGACGGGCCGTTGCCCTCCGCGCCGTAGCGCTCGACGGTTTCGCCGACCGATATCCCGAACGGCGCGAGACGCGTGACGATGGCGTCACGATCGAATGGCTCTATGCGGAAGCAGAGATGATCCATGTTCGCCGCGTCGCTTGCCGCGCCTTGGGGCCGCTCGGCGGCGATCAGGTCGAGCAGCGAGGCGCCGGCGCGCATCTGCACAAGACTGATGCGGTCGAGCTTGCGCTCGACGTTGAAGCCCAGGGCCTGCTCGTAGAAGCGGACCATTCCGGCCAAGTCGCGACAGCGCAGCACGACATGGTCGATTCGTTCGACATGGAAGGTCATGGCGACTAGCCTATCGCAAAGGTGTCCAAGGGGGAAACATGGCCTTTGCAGTCAATGCCGCCAAGGCGCGGCTCAAGAAGAATCAGCTTGCCGTCGGCATCGGGGTGAGACTGGTTCGCAACATCGACATCATCAAGGTGATGAAGGCGGCGGGCTTCGATTGGCTTTTCCTCGACCTCGAGCATGGTGCGATGTCGATCGAGAACGCCTGCGAGATCTCGACGGCGGCCCAGGACTCCGGCATCGCGCCGATCGTGCGTGTGCCCTACGGCGAGCTCGCCATGGCGACCCGCATCCTCGACGGCGGCGCGCTCGGCATCGTCATCCCCCATGTCGACACGGCCGAGGAGGCGCGCGAGATCGCCGACAAGCTGCGCTACGCGCCGATCGGCCATCGCTCGGTGGGCGGCGGCCAGGCGCAGTTCGACTACGCACCCATGAAGATGGCCGACATGACCAAGCGCGCCAACGACAACACCCTGATCACTGTGATGATCGAGACGCCGAAGGCGGTGGGCAACGCCGAGGCGATCGCGGCGGTGCCCGGCATCGACGCCCTGCTGGTGGGCTCGAGCGACCTTTCGGTGGAGATGGGCATCCCCGGCGAGAACGGGCATCCCAAGATCCAGGAGGCGGTCGACAATGTCGTCGCCGCCTGCAAGAAGCACCGCAAGTTCCCCGGCATGGGCGGCGCCTACAGCGAGGAGCTGCTGCAGCTCTACATCGGCAAGGGCATGAAGATGCTGCTGGCCGGCAACGACCTGCCGATGCTGGTCAACGCGGCCCGCGACCACCAAGCCAAGGTGCGGGCGATGGACGGCGTGCGAGCGAAGCCGAAGAAGAAGTAACTCATAATTCGGACCGCGGGCGTCCCTCCCGCTCATGATCATGCTCTTCCGGACCTCGCGCGCCTCATGATCATGAGCGCGCGGGGACGCGCGCGGCCCAGAAGAGCATGACGCGCCACTGGAGTGGCGCGCCCCAGCCTACCGCTTCCCTTCGATCTCGATCTCGATCAGGTGCGGCTTGCCGGACTTGAAGGCGGCTGCCACCGCCTTCTGAATATCCTCGGCCTTGGTGACGTGCGTGCCGGCGACACCCATGCCCTTGGCGAGGTCGACGAAGCCCAGCGCCGGGCCGCTCAGATCCATGTGCATGTAGGGCTTGTTCGACTTCACGTCGAAGCGCGCGCGATAGGCGTCGATGTTGTGCTTAAGCACGCGGTACTCGCGGTTTGCCAGGATCACGAACACGATCGGCAGGTCATGGTGCGCCGCCGTCCATAGCGCCTGGATGGAATACATCGACGAGCCGTCGCCCGAGATGCAGAGGATCGGCCGGCCGGGCTCGGCCACCGCCACGCCGAGTGCACCGGCCACGCCCTGGCCGATGCCGCCGCCGCGGCCGCTGTAGTAGTCACCGGCGCCCGAGAAGGTGAACGTCTTGAAGAGGTCGAGGTTGGCCGTGATGGTCTCGTCGACCACGACGACATTAGCCGGCGACGCGGCTTTCAACTCGGCCATGACGCGCGGCATGGAGGTCGGCGTGCGCGACCAGGCCTTTTCGACGCGCGCCTTCTGGGCCGTGTCCTCGGCCTGCTTCTGGGCGCGGAACGCATCCTGGCGCGCGCGGGCCGCCGCGCCATTGATGCCGGTGGTCGTCTGCCACAGTGCCTCGAGGGCCGCGTCGACGTCGGCGATCACGCCGGCATCGACCGAGAAGTTGTAGGCCATGCGCGGCGGCGCGGCCTCGATCTGCAGCACCTTGCAGCCAGCGGGGAACGGCGAACCGGGTCCGTACCAGACCTCCTCGAAGAACGGCCCGCCGACCAGCAGCACCAGGTCGTTTTCGGCGAACTGCTTGGCGACGCCCGGTGCGTCGAAGGCGAGCGTGCCGCGATAGGCAGGATTGTCCGTCGGGAAGCTGTTGCGCCCGCGCAGGCCCTCGAACCAGACCGAGGCGCCGATGCGCTCGACCAGCTTCTCCAGGGTCTTGCCCGCGCCGGCGCGCGCCACGTCGTCGCCCGCCACGATCGTCGGATTCTTGGCGGCGATGATCAGCCGCGACATCGCCTCGATGCCCGCGGGATCGGGCTGGCTGGCGGCGAAAATCTTCGCTGGCTTGCCCGCCGGCACCTTGGTTTCCTGCTCCATGACGTTGATGGGCAGCGCCACGAACACCGGGCCGGCCGGCGCATCGTTGGCGATCTTGAAGGCACGCTGCAGGATCGGGCCGAGCTCGTCGGCGCTCTCGACCTGCACGCTCCACTTGGTGACCGGCTCGGCCATGGCCGCAAGATCGTGACCCAGTACCGGATCACGCAACCGAATGCGGGTGTCCTGCTGGCCTGCCGTCACCACCATGGGCGAATTGTTCTTGAGCGCGCTGTAGATCATGCCGATGGCGTTGCCCAGGCCCGGCGCCACGTGCAGGTTCACGAACGCCGTCTTGCCGCTCGCCTGGGCGTAGAAGTTGGCGGCGCCGACGGCCACGCCCTCGTGCAGATGCACGACGTACTTGAGCTGCGGGTAGTCGTGCAGCGAATCGAGCAGCGGGCTCTCGGTGGTGCCGGGATTGCCGAAGATGCGATCGACGCCGTGGGCCAGCAGCGTCTCCATGAACACCTGACGACCGCGCATTGCTCCATCCTTTCAAGAAGCTTGCTTGGTATGGGAAAGCGGTGGACGTTGTCGAGCGATATCGGGAGAGAACGCCAGGAGAGCGTCGCGATGCAGGCGGATTACGTGGTTGTCGGTGCCGGCTCGGCCGGTTGCGTGGTCGCGTCTCGACTGTCGGAAACGGGCGCCTCGGTGATCCTGCTGGAGGCCGGGCCCAGCGACTGGCATCCCATGATCCATATCCCGGCCGGCATGCGCTCGCTGATCAGGAACCCGCTGGTCAACTGGAACTACACGACCGAGCCCGAGAAAGGCACCGGCGAGCGGCGCATGGAATGGCCGCGCGGACGCACGCTCGGCGGCTCGAGCTCGATCAACGGCATGCTCTATGTGCGCGGCGCACCGGCCGATTTCGACGGCTGGGCGCAGATGGGCTGCCGCGGCTGGAGCTACGACGACGTCCTGCCCTACTTCAAGAAATCAGAGCACTATGTGCAGCGCGGTGATCCCGAGGTGCGCGGCCAGGGCGGACCGCTCAAGGTCGAGGATTACCGCACCATCCTGCCCCTCACCCACCGCTTCGTGGAGGCCGCCCAGCAGGCAGGCTTCCCGTTCAATCCCGACCTCAACGGCAAGCAGCGCGAAGGCGTCGGCTATTCGCAGATGACACGGCGCGGCCGCTTCCGCGGCTCGACGGCGCAGACTTTTCTGCGCGAAGCCAAGGGGCGATCGAACCTGCGCGTCGAGACCGACGCCCAAGGCGGCAAGCTGATGTTCGAGGGCAAGCGTTGTGTCGGTGTCAGCTTCCGGCGCGGCGGCAACCTCACCGAGGTACGCGCCAATCGCGAGGTGATCGTGTCGGGTGGCACCATCAACTCACCGCACATCCTGCAGATCTCGGGCATCGGCCCTGCCACGCACCTGCAGTCGCTCGGCATCCCGGTGGTGCACGACCTGCCAGGCGTCGGCGCCAACCTGATAGACCACTACGTGATCCGCGTGGTGCATCGCGTGCACGGCACGCCGACGGTGAACGAGATCGCGCGCTTCCCGCGCGTGCTGCCCGAGATCCTGCGCTTTGCCTTCACCGGCAAGGGCGCGCTCACCTTCGGCGTCACCACGGCGCAGGTATTCTGCGACAGCCGCGAGGGGCTCGCCTCGCCCGACCTGCAGCTCCTGTTCACGCCGGGCAGCACGCATCCCCTGAAGTTCGGCCAGCTCGACGAGCAGCCGGGCATGAGCTGCGTGGTCTGCGTGGTGAAGCCCGACAGTCGCGGCACCATCATGGCCGCCTCGGCCGATCCCTTCGCGCGGCCGGCCATCAAGCCCAACTACCTCGCCGCGCACACCGACGAGTTGGCGCTGCTGGGCGGCACGCGCCATGTGCGCAAGATCTTCGCCGCGCCGGCGCTGGCGCAGCACAGCAAGGGCGAGATCCAGCCCGGGCCGGACATCAAAAGCGACGCCGATCTGCTGGCCTACGCCCGCCGCGCCGGCAACACGCTCTATCACCCGGTCGGCACCTGCAAGATGGGCGAGGATCCCCGGGCGGTGGTCGATTCGCGGCTACGAGTGCGCGGCATAGAAGGCCTGCGCGTGATCGACGCCTCGGTGATGCCGACGCTGACGACGGGCAACACCAATGCGCCGACGATCATGATCGGCGAAAAGGGCGCGGAGATGATCGCGGCGGATGCACGTTCATGATCTTCCGGACCGCGCGCGTCCCCGCGCGCTCAGGAGGCGCATGTGAATGCGCTCAGGCG